>NZ_JBNNOB010000009.1:0-49232 GCF_050274375.1 Sphingomonas sp. NPDC019816 | reverse complement strand
CTACGCCCTGCGCGCCGCCGAAGCCGCCGAGCGGCAGGCGCGCGTCGAGATCGGCCAGCGCTTGGCCGAGGCGCAGCAGCAGATCGCCGGGCTGACCGAGCTGCTCGGCACCCTGTCCGAACGGCAGGAGAATATGATCGAGACGGGCAAACTCTACCGTCTGCAATATCTCGACATGGGCACGCGCACGCTGGTCGACCTGCTCAACGCCGAGCAGGAGTTGCAGCAGGCGCGCTTCGACGGCGTCAACACGACGCACGACCTGCGCCGGCTGGAGATCGACTGCCTCTATTATTCGGGGCGCGCGCGCGACGATTTCAAGCTGACCGGCACGACCATTCGCGGGGTGACGCTGTGAGCCCCGCCACCCTGTCCGCCGCACCACCGACCGATCCCTTCGCCTGGATCGACATGCTCGGCCAGGTCGCGCGTCATTTCCGCATGCCCTTCGCCGAGCAGCGCGCCCGCCTGACCAGCCTGTGGCAGGGCGGCGGCGACGAGGAGGCGCGGGTGCGTGCGCTCGCCCGCGCTTCGGGTCTGTCGGTCCGCTTCGTCGCGCCCAGCGCGATCCGGCTGACGAGCTGGCGGCTGCCCGTCATCGCCTGCCTCAACGATGGCGAACTGGCGCTGATCACCGCGATCGATGCCGATGGCGAGGCGATCTTCTCGGTTGCGGGCGAAGGCGGCTCGCCGGTGCAGCGCCCGCTATCCGCACTGGTCGAACAGACCCGGCTGTTCGTCGTCCCCCGCCCGGCCCGCTCGGCGACCGACATCCGCGTCGACAGCTATATCCGCCCCTTCGAGCAGCATTGGCTGCGCACCCTGCTGCTGCAGGATGCCAAGGGCTATGGCCATGTCGCCATCGCCTCGGTCGTCACCAACTGCCTGGGGCTGGCGGGCGTGCTGTTCTCGATGCAGGTCTATGACCGGGTGGTTCCCGCCCAGTCGATGCCGACGCTCTACATTCTGTTCCTGGGCGTGATCCTGGCGACGGGGTTCGACTTCGTGCTGCGGCGGTTGCGGGTCAGCATCACCGACATTCTCGGCAAGCGGGCCGACCTGCGGCTGTCGGACCGGGTCTTCGGCCATGCGCTGCGCGTTCGCAACCGGGCGCGGCCGACCTCGACGGGGACCTTCATCGCGCAGCTCCGCGATCTGGACCAGGTGCGAGACATGCTGACCTCGACCACGGTCGCGGCGATCGCCGACCTGCCCTTCTTCATCCTGTTCCTCGTCATCCTGGCCTTCATCGGCGGCTCGCTGGCGCTGGTGCCGGTCGTCGCGCTCGTCGCCCTGCTGCTGCCCAGCCTGCTCGCCCAGCGCCGGTTGCGCGCGCATGCCACGGAGTCGATGCGCGAGACCTCGCTGCGCAACGCCCTGCTGGTCGAGGCGGTGCAGGGGATCGAGGATATCAAGACGCTGCAGGCCGAGGAACGCTTCCAGCGCCAGTGGAACCATTGCAACGCGGTGGCGGGCGAGGCGCAGCTGCGGCTGCGCGGCCTGACCGCCAGCCTGTCGACCTGGGCGCAGAGCGTGCAGAACGCGGTCTATGCCACCGTCATCTTCGTCGGCGCGCCGATGGTGATCGCGGGCGACATCACGACCGGCGCGCTGGTCGCCACTTCGATGCTGGCCAGCCGGATGATGGCGCCGATGGGCCAGGTGTCGCACCTGCTCGGCCGCTATCAGCATGCCAAGGTCGCGGCGGGCAGCCTGGACCAGATCATGGGCCTGCCCGTCGACAACCCCGATGCCGAGCATCGCATCCCCCTGCCCTCGGTCAGCGGCCGCTTCGCGCTTCGCTCGGCGGTATTCGGTTATGCCGATCCCAACGCCCCGCCCGCGCTGACCGTGCCCCAGCTGGAGATCGCGGCGGGCGAGAAGGTCGCGCTGCTGGGCCGCAACGGCGCGGGCAAGTCGACGCTGCTCCAGGGCCTGTCGGGGATGCTCCAGCCGCTGGCGGGCGAGGTGCTGCTCGACGACCTGACGCTGCATCAGATCGACCCCGCCGATGTCCGCCGCGACGTCGCCCTGCTGACCCAGAACAGCCGGCTGTTCCATGGCACCTTGCGCGAGAACCTGACCATGGGCGCGCCGATGGCCTCCAATGAGGAGATCATCCGCGCGCTCGACATGGTCGGGGCGATCGACTTCGTCCGCCGCCTGCGCGACGGGCTGGAGCATGTCGTGCTGGAGGGCGGGCTAGGCCTGTCCGGTGGCCAGCAACAGGCGCTGTTGCTCGCCCGGCTGCTGATCCGCCAGCCCCAGGTCATGCTGCTCGACGAACCGACGGCGGCGATGGACGAAACCTCCGAGCGACTGTTCATCGACCGTTTCCGCGATTGGAGCCGGGATCGCACCATCGTCGTCGCCACACACCGGATGCGCGTCCTCGATCTGGTCGACCGGATCATCGTGATCGACAACGGCCAGATCCTGCTCGACAAATCCAAGGCTGCCGCGCTTGAGACATTGCGCGGGGGTGGGCGCGATACCGGACGGAGCCAAGCGGCATGAGCGCGCTGACCGCCCCCGCCGACCTGCCCTTCGCCGATGAGGGCGGCGCGCCGCTGCTGGCGGCCAAGCGGATGACCTGGGTGCTGACCGCGCTGTTCGTCGTCGCGCTCGGCTGGGCCTGGTTCGCGACGCTCGACGAGGTCGCGACGGGCAGCGGCAAGGTGGTGCCGACCAGTCGCGAACAGGTGCTGCAATCGCTGGAGGGCGGCATCCTCGCCAAGATGCTGGTCCGCCAGGACGACATCGTGAAACCGGGCCAGATCCTCGCCCAGCTCGACCCGACCCAGGCCGGATCGACCGTCGAGGAGAGCGCCGCCAAATACCGCGCCGCACTCGCCGCACAGGCGCGGTTACAGGCCGAGGTGAACGGCACGCCCCTCACCTTCTCCCCCGAACTCGCCGCCTTTCCCGGTCTGAAGGCCGAGCAGCAGCGGCTCTACAATGCCCGGCGCAACAGCCTGTCCAGCTCGATCGGGCTGATCGACGAATCGCTGGCGCTGATCGGGCGCGAGGTCGGCATCGGCGAGTCGCTGATCCAGGTGGGCGCGGCGAGCAATGTCGAGGTGCTGCGCCTGAAGCGCCAGCGCGCCGAGCTGGACCTGAAGAAGTCCGACCTGCGCTCGCAATATATCGTCGAGGCGCGGCAGGATCTGGCCAAGGTCAGCGAGGAGGTTGAGGCGCTGGCCCCCGTGGTGCGCGGCCGGTCGGATACGCTCAGCCGCCTGACCCTGCGCTCGCCGGTGCGCGGCGTGGTCAAGAATATCGAGGTGTCGACGATCGGCGGCGTCATCCCGCCCAACGGCAAGATCATGGAGATCGTGCCGCTCGACGAACGCCTGCTGGTCGAGGCGCGGATGTCGCCGCGCGACATCGCCTTCATCCGCCCCGGCCAGCGCGCCAGCGTCAAGATCACCGCATACGACTATGCGATCTATGGCGGGCTGGAGGGGCAGGTCAGCAGCATCTCGCCCGACACCATCCGCGACGAGGTGAACCCGGACGTCTATTACTACCGCGTCTTCATCCGCACCCGGTCGGACTCGCTGGTCAACAAGGCGGGCAAGCGCTTCCCGATCGTGCCCGGCATGATCGCCACCGCCGACATCCACACCGGCAGCAAGACCGTGCTGCAATATCTCCTGAAACCGCTCAACCGCGCGCGCGAAGCGATGCGCGAGCGATGATCATGTTTTTCACCCACTCCCACGCCGCTCCCATCCCACGCCACATCCCGGGGTTTACCCCGGCATCAGCACAGGATCATGCCCATGCCCAAGAGTAGCGCCATCCGCTATTTTGCCCCGGCCTCCACCCGGAGTTACAGCACCCAGCAGCCGGTCGTGCGGGACAACAAGCCCACCCTGCTCGACCTCGCGCGACAGACTCAGGCGATGCGCGCCAATGTCGCGCAATTCTTTCCCCGCGACGTGTTCCGCGATTCCGCCTGGGACATGATGCTGGAGCTGTTCATCGCCGAGCAGCAGGCAAAGCCACTTTGCGTCAAGGAACTGATCCTGGTGTCGGGCGAAAGCTCGACCAGTGCGCTACGGCGGATCGACCGACTGGAGGAATCCAACCTGCTGCGCCGCCGCACCGACCCGACCGACCACCGTCGCCTGATCGTCAGCCTGACCCAGCGCGGCACCGACGCGATGACCGCGATGCTGCGCCACCTGTATCTGACGATGAGTGACGATCCGATCGGCGGACAGCGGACCGGCAAGCCGGATTGAGCAGACACTCCCCTCCCCTGAAGGGGAGGGGCCGGGGGTGGGGCGGTTCGGCAGGCGCAGGCCCCGGTGGAGAAGCCCCACCCCACCCCCTCCCCTGAAGGGGAGGGACTGAATGGCCCTACACCGCTAGCGCCAGCAGCGCGAAGGTGGCGAGCCAATGTTCGCCCATATAATTATCGCCGATATGCGGCAGGCTGGCGGCGAGATGATCCGCCGCCGCCGCCTCGGCGCGGGCCGCGACGGGATGATCCGGCCCCAGCTTGGCCGCGATCGTCCGCCAGCACCACGCACGGCTGAGGTTCAGTCCGTCGAGATGCGTGATCTTGCCGTCGTTGCGGTCGGAGACGATCGCCGGGGTGAACAGCGTGACCGGCTCGCCCTGCCCGACGCGCGGAAGGAAGCCGTCGAACCACGCGCGAAACGCCGCGTCGTCAAGCACACGGCTCATCACCAGCGCTTCGGTCAGCGCGGGCGACAGGAACTCGTCGCCACCCGGCTCCCACGCCTGGCAATCGCGGTCCTTCGCAAACCAGCCGGGCACGACATCGGCGATCAGCGAACGCAGTTCGTCATCACGCCCCTCGGCCCAGTCCCATGCCAGCGTCAGTGCGAAGCCCGTATTGAAATGCGTTCCCACCCGCAGCGGATAGGTCAGGCGCGGCAGGAAGCCGCGGAACCGCGCCGCCAGGAACCGCGCCAGCGGCTCCAGCGCCTCGGCCCAGCCCGCGTCGTGCCGGCTCGCCTCGTCATGCAGCGCGAGCAGCCAGGCCCAGCCATAAGGCCGCTCGAACCCGCCGGCGCTGGGGCGTTCGAAATAGGCGATCTCGGCGGCGATCTTGTCCGGCACCAGCATCGCATCGGCTCGCGCGCGCACCTCGGCGACGACGGGCATGTCAGGATAGAGGCGGATCAGGCGGAGAAGCTGCCACCAGCCATGGACGCAGCTATGCCAGTCGAAGCTGCCATAGAAGACGGGATGGAGTTCGGACGGCGTCCGCGCATCCTCCGGCCCGTCCAGCGCGTGGCTGAGATGATTGGGATATTCGCGCCCGACATGCCCCAGCGTCATGGTGGCGAACATCTGCGCGGTGGCTTGGTCCAATCGGGTCACGCGATCATTCCGTAGAGCAGGAGGATATTGAAGACGAGCAGCAGGAGCGCGGTCGGCGCCTGCGCGCGGATGACGCCATATTTGTCCTTCAACCCCAGCAGCGCGGCGGGCAGCAGGTTGAAGTTCGCGGCCATCGGGGTCAGCAGCGTCCCGCAGAACCCCGCCAGCATCCCCACCGCCGCGACGATCGCGGGATCGCCGCCCGCGCGCTGGATCAGGAGCGGCACGCCGACCGCCGCCGCCATCACGGGAAAGGCGGCGAAGGCATTGCCCATGACGATGGTGAACAGCGCCATGCCCAGCGCATAGGCCAGCACCGCGCCGATCACGCTGCCCGCCGGGATGATCGTGCCGATCAGCATGCCGACCACCTGCCCCACCCCGGCCAGCGCGAAGACCGCGCCCAGGCTGGCGAGCAGCTGCGGCATCACCGCCACCCAGCCGATATCGTCGATGAGGCCACGCCCGGCGACGAACGGCTCGGCCGGCTTCGCCTGGAGCAGCGTGCGGCACAGGATCAGCGCGATGATCGTCCCGAAGGTCAGCGCGACCAGCGTCGCCTGTTTGGGGTCGACCAGCGCGGGCACCTGCTTGAACGCCAGCGTGCCGAGCAAGGCGACCGCCGGCACGATCAACGCGGGCACGAAGACCTTCGCGCCGTGGCGATCCTTTGCCGGCTCCACCGGCTCGGCACGGCGCATCCGCCCCGACGCGGCGATCGCCACCAGCGCCAGGACGAGCATGCCGTTGCCGACATCGCCCAGCCAGTCGCCAGCGAGGAAGGACAGCGCGATCAACCCATGAAATGCGCCATTGGCCCAGCGCCGGTCGCGCAGGCCGAGCCCGGCGAAGATCGCGAACAGGATGCCGACGACGCCGTAGACCAGGTTCAGCCCGATCACCGCGCCGCTCCCCGTTCCCCGGCGCGCCGCGCGAGACGCCGGTCGAGCAGCATCAAGCGCGCACCATGGATGACGAACGCCGCGATCGCGGTCGGGATCGCCCAGATTGACAGCTGGAACGGCTCCAGATGGATGCCATAGCCGTCGAGCACGCCCTTCATCAGCAGGATCGATCCGATCGCGATGAAGATGTCCTCACCGAAGAACAGACCCACCGTGTCCGTCGCCGCCGCCATCGCCTTGACCTTTTCGGCGGTCTCGGCGCTGCCGTCGCCCTGGCGCTCGGCGGCGGCCTCGGCCATCGGCGCGACCAGCGGGCGCACCGTCTGCGCCGGTCCCGCGACCGAGGTCAGGCCCAGCGCCGCCATCACCTGACGAAAGACTAAATAGCCGATCAGCAGCCGCCCGGTCGTCGCGCCGCGAAGGCCCGCGACCAGCGCCCGCGCGCGTTCCTGCAACCCCCGCCGCTCCAGCAGCGCGATCACCGGCAGGATCATGTAGACGGCGGTGACATAGCGCGTCTCGTTAAAGGCATGGCCGAAGGTCGCCAGCACCCGCACCGGATCGAGCCCCGCCGCAAGCCCCGTGACCGCCGCCGACACGATGATGACCAGCAGCGGATGCGCGCGCAGCAGGAAGCCGCCGGCGATGACGACGATCCCCGCCAGCACCCACATCAGCGGCTGCCCTCGCCATAGCCGCCGCCGCCCGGCGTCTCGATCACCAGTACATCGCCTACGCCCATGTCGATCCGCGCGGTGGAGGCGAGCGGTTCGATGGTGCCATCGGCGCGCTCGACGCGGTTGACGCCGACCTGTCCGTCCGCGCCCCCGGCCAATCCGAAGGGCGGAACGATCCGCCGGTTGCTGAGGATACCGGCGCGCAAGGGCCGCAGGAAACGCAGGCGGCGCAGCGTCCCGTCACCGCCGCGCTGCACCCCCGCCCCGCCCGATCCGCGCCGGATGGCGAATTGTTCGAGCAGCACCGGATAGCGCGTCTCGAGTATCTCGGGATCGGTCAGCCGGCTGTTGGTCATGTGCGTCTGGATCGCGTCGGCGCCGTCATGCCCCGGCCCCGCGCCCGCACCGCCGGCGATCGTCTCATAATATTGATAGCTGTCGTCGCCGAAGGTCAGGTTGTTCATCGTCCCCTGGCTGGCCGCCATCGCCCCCAGCGCGCCGAGCAGCGCGTCGGTGACGACCTGGCTGACCTCGACATTGCCCGCGACCACGGCGGCGGGGGAACGCGGATGGAGCATCGATCCTTCGGGCACGATGATCCGGACGGGACGCAGGAAGCCCTCGTTCAGCGGCACCGCCTCGTCGACCAGCAGGCGCAGGACATAGAGGACGGCGGCGCACGTCACCGCCAGCGGCGCGTTGAAGTTGCTCGGCCGCTGTTCGCTCGTCCCGGTGAAGTCGATCACCGCGCTCCCCTCGGCCCGGTTCACCCGCACCGCCACCTCGACCGCCGCACCGTCGTCCAGCTTATAGCGGAAATGCCCGTCGGACAGCGTCGCGATCATCCGCCGCGCCATCGCCTCGGCATGCGCCTGGACATGCGCCATGTAGCGGGTGACGACGCCTTGCCCCTGCTGTTTCGCCAGTTGGCGAAGCCCCTCCGCGCCGCGTGCGCAGGCGGCGACCTGCGCGGCGAGATCGGCGATATTCTGGTCGATATTGCGCGCCGGATGGGGACCGCCGGCGAGCAGCTCGCGGATCGGTGCTTCGCGCAGCACCCCGCCCTCGACGATCAGCATATCGTCGAACACCACGCCCTCGTCCGCCAGCGTCCGGCTGTCGGGCGGCATCGAGCCGGGCGTGGTGCCGCCGACATCGGCATGATGGCCGCGCGCCGCGACGAAATAGGCGGGCGTCCCGCCGCCGGCGAAGACCGGCATGATGACGGTGATGTCGGGCAGATGGGTGCCGCCACGATAGGGATCGTTCAGCGCATAGACCTGCCCCGCGCGCATCGTGCCCGCGCGGTTGGCGATGACGGTGCGGATGCTCTCCCCCATCGATCCCAGATGCACCGGGATATGCGGCGCGTTGGCGACCAGCCCGCCCTCGGCGTCGAACAGCGCGCACGAGAAATCCAGCCGCTCGCGGATGTTGACCGAGGCGGCACTGCGTTGCAGCGCGGCGCCCATCTCCTCGGCGATGCCCATGAACAGGCCGGCGAAAATCTCTAGCCGTACCGGATCGACCGCATCGTCCGCCGCCCGTTCGGCGCGCGCCTCGGTCCGTTCGAGCAGCAGCGTGCCGTCGGCCAGCACGCGCGCACGCCAGCCGGGTTCGACCACGACGGTCGACACCGGATCGAGGATCAGTGCGGGGCCATTGACGACGCCGTCCACCGCCAGCCCTTCGCGGCGATGAACCGGCACCTCGTGCATCGCACCGGCCAGATACATGGGTACGCGCGCCACCGGCGCGGCGGACTGCGTGGGCAAATTCGGCGCGGGCAAATCCTGCCCATCCTGCTCGGCGCTCGCCTCGACCCGCAACTGCTCGACGACCAGCGCGTCGTCGCCGACAAAGCCGAAACGCTGGCGATGCGCCGTCGCGAACGCCTCGGCCATCGCGTCCGGCGATCCCCAGGTAACCGCGATCGTCTGGTCGTTGCGCGCATAGCGAAGCTGCGCCAGCGTCTCGGTACGGATCGCATCGCCGGCCACGCCTTGGGCGGCCAGGGCGGAGGTCGCGGCAGCGCGCAAGTCGGCCAGCGCCGCGTTCAGCCCGCCATCGGCCAGCGGCAGCGCCACGGTCGCCTCACGCACCACGCTGCGCACCGCCAGCCCGATGCCGACCGCCGACAAGACGCCGGCCAGCGGGTGGATCAGCACCTGCTCCATGCCCAGCGCATCGGCGACCAGGCAGGCATGCTGCCCGCCCGCGCCGCCGAAACAGGCAAGCGCATAAGAGGCCGGGTCCTCGCCCCGCGCCACCGAGACGGCGCGGATCGCGCGTGCCATGTTGGCGACCGCGATCGCGACCATCCCCTCGGCCGCCGCGAACCGGTCGAGCCGTTCGCCGGTCGCCGCCGCCACCTGATCGAGCAGCGCGTCCAGCGCCGCCTCGGCCGCCTGCCGATCGGGCGGCAGATCGCGGTTCGGCCCGAACAGCGCGGGGAAATAATCGGGCTGCAGCTTGCCCAGCACCATGTTGCAGTCGGTGACGGTCAACGGCCCGCCGCGCCGATAGCAGGCCGGCCCCGGATCGGCCCCGGCCGAGGCCGGACCGACGAGCAGCCGCCCGCCATCGAAATGACAGATCGACCCGCCGCCCGCCGCGACCGTATCGATCCGCATCATCGGCACCGCGACGCGCACGCCCGCCAGCACCGCATCCGATCGCCGGTCATAACTGCCCGCATAGAGCGACACGTCGGTCGAGGTGCCGCCCATATCGAAGCCGATCACCCGGTCGAACCCGGCTCCGCGCGCGGTGCGCGCCATGCCGACGATCCCGCCCGCCGGCCCGGACAGCAGTGCGTCCTTGCCACCGAACCGGTCGGCCGCGACCAGCCCGCCGCTTGACTGCATGAACAGCAAGCCACCGGCGGCCGCCTCGCCCAGCGACGCCTCCAACCCCTGAACGTAACGGCGCAGCACGGGCGACAGATAGGCGTCGACCAATGCCGTATCGCCACGCGCGACCAGCCGGATCAGCGGCGCGGTGCGGTGGCTGACCGAAATCTGGGTGAAGCCCGCCGCCCGCGCGAGATCGGCCAGTTTCGCCTCATGCGCCTGATGCCGCCAGCCATGGACCAGCACGATTGCGACCGAGCGGAGTCCCGCCGCATAGGCCCTGGCAAACGCCTCCGCCGCGCCCGCTTCGTCCAGCGGGGTCAGCACCGTACCGTCCTCGGCGACGCGCTCGTCAATCTCCACCACATCGGCGAACAGCGGCGCGGCGCGGCGGATGTCGCGCGCGAAAATGTCGGGGCGATCCTGATAGCCGATGGTCAGCGCATCGCCAAAGCCGCGCGTGATGGCCAGCAGCACCGGCGCGCCTTCGCGCTCCAGCAGCGCATTGGTGGCGATGGTCGTGCCGATGCGGATGGTGCACGGTTGCAGCGGGCCGTCGCCGGCTCCGGTCAACTGGCGGATCGCCGCCTCGGCCGCGTCGTACCGACGCTCGGGGTCTTCGGAGAGCAGCTTGGCAGTGACGAGCGTGCCGTCGGGCCGCCGTGCCACCACATCCGTAAAAGTACCCCCGCGATCGATCCAGAACTGCCAGTCTTTCATGGGTGCAAGGCATGTCATCGATTCCGGCCGGTCGCTAGGGGATATTTTTTATTCGATTTTTGCCGCCGGGGTTGTTGGCGCTTTGTTTGACCTTCGCCAGAGGGCCGGCCATCATTCGGAGATGGATCGCTTTTTCTCTCGTCGCGAAACCCTGGCCGGGTTCGCCGCCGTCACCGCCTCGACCGCCGTCCCCGCCGCCGCCCAAAATGCCGCGCCCCCGGCGCTCGACCGCATCGCGTGGCAACTGCTCGATCTCATGCCCGAGCGGGCGACGACGTTGGGCGTCGATACCGGGGTGCATGCCGATTTGCGGCGACGGTTGGAGGATCGCTCCCCCGCCGGGATCGCGACGCGGCAAGGCGTGCTGACCAGGGCGCTGGCGGAGCTGGCGCGGGTGCCGCGCGCCGGGGTCGATCCCTCGACCGCAACGAGCATCGCGGTCGTCGAAAGCGCGTTCCGCACCGCGCTGGACGGCATGGCGCTGCCCTACGGCGTGGCGACGATCGGTGATTGGCGCAACACGCCCTATGCGGTCGTTCAGAATGTCGGCGCGTGGCTCGACGTGCCGCAGATGCTCGATGGCGATCAGCCGGTGCGCGACAGGCCGGATGCCGAGGCCTATCTCGCCCGCCTCGCCGCGATGCCCGCGCAACTGGATGGCGAAACCACGCGCATCGCGCAGGCGCGTGGCATGGGCGTCGTGCCGCCCGCCTTCCTGCTCGACAAGACGATCGCAGGCATGACCCGCACCATCGCCGAGGCGGCGAACACCGACGGCCCGCTGGTCGGCCCGCTGGCGCGCAAGGGGGCGAGCGTCCCCGGCGACTGGACGGCCCAAGCGATGCGGATCGCCCGTACCGCGATTGTGCCTGCGCTGGAGCGGCAGCTGGCCGAATTGCGCGCCGAGCGGGCGGTAGCGACCGATGCGGCGGGTCTCCTCACCCGTCCGCATGGTCCCGAATGGTATGCCTGGGGCCTGCGCGCCGGCACGACGACCCGGCGCAGCGCCGCCGACTTGCACGCCATGGGCCGCGCCCGGCTGACCGATCTTCAGGCGCAGATGGACGTGATCCTGCGCGGTGCCGGGCTGACGCAGGGCAGCGTCGCCGAGCGGACCATCGCCTTTCAGAAGCGCCCCGGCATCGGCTTTCCGGGTGGCGACGAAGGGCGGCGCCAGATCGTCGCCTATATGCAGGGGCGCATCGACGCGATCCGGCCCAAATTGCCGCAGGCCTTTCGCCGGCTGGCGCGCGGCAACCTCGAAATCCGGCGTATGCCGCTGGCGCAGGAGCCGGGCGCGCCCGCCGCCTATGGCGGGCCGGGCACGATCGACGGCAGCGTGCCGGGCAAGGTGTGGGTCAATCTGGGCGATCCGTCGATCCACAACCGCGTGACCATCCCCGACCTCGTCTATCACGAGGGGATACCCGGGCATGTCTGGCAGGGCGAATATGCACAGGCGCTGCCGCTGATCCGCTCGATCCTGGCGTTCAACGCCTATTCGGAGGGCTGGGCGCTTTATGCCGAGCAGCTGGCCGACGAACTGGGCATGTATCAGGGCGATCCGGCCGGGCGGCTGGGCTATCTGATGGGGCTGGCCTGGCGGGCGGTGCGGCTGATCGTCGACACCGGCATCCATGCGATGGGCTGGTCACGCGACAAGGCGCTGGCCGAATTCATCGCCGCCACCGGCCTGCCGCGCAGCAATGCCGAGAGCGAGGTCGATCGCTATTGCGCCTGGCCGGGCCAGGCCTGCGGCTATGAGGTCGGCCGCGCCGAGATCGTCGCGCAGCGGGCCCACGCCAAGGCGGCGCTGGGTGCGCGCTACGACCTGCGCGATTTCGATCAGGCGGTGGTCGATGGCGGCAATGTGCCGCTCGACGTGCTGGCGGGCAATGTCTCGCGCTATATCGCGGGGGCATAGCGGCTCGGAAACGCCGCCCCCCTTCCCCTGACAGGGCATTCCGGCCTATCCATGGCCCAAAGCCATGAAAACATGCCGTTTCCGGGCTGGGACGGCACGAGGGGGAGACGATGCGATGCGAGTGATGCTGACCGTGGCGATGGCCGCGATCCTGCCCTTGGGCGCGTCCGCCATCGCGCAAGGGCCCGCGCCGATCGCCCAGACCGATCGGGGCGCGGTGCGCGG
This sequence comes from Sphingomonas sp. NPDC019816, assembly GCF_050274375.1. Classification (NCBI taxonomy): domain Bacteria; kingdom Pseudomonadati; phylum Pseudomonadota; class Alphaproteobacteria; order Sphingomonadales; family Sphingomonadaceae; genus Sphingomonas; species Sphingomonas sp. NPDC019816. The sequence continues at coordinate 36,568 of NZ_JBNNOB010000009.1, read as the reverse complement.
CGGCGTCGAGGACGGCGTGGCCAGCTGGAAGGGCATCCCCTTCGCCGCGCCGCCGGTCGGCGCGCTGCGCTGGCGTGCGCCGCAGCCCGTGGCGGCCTGGGCCGGCGTGCGTGACGCGACCGCCTATGCCCCCGACTGTATGCAGGTGCCCTTTCCCAGCGACGCCGCGCCGCTGGGCACCAAGCCCGCCGAGGATTGCCTCTACGCCAATGTCTGGAAGCCGGTGGCGGCCAAGGGCAAGCTGCCGGTCGTGGTGTGGATCTATGGCGGCGGCTTCGTGAATGGCGGGGCGTCGCCGCCGACCTATTCCGGGGCCAACCTCGCCAGGCAGGGGGTCGTCTTCGTCAGCTTCAACTACCGCGTCGGCCGGTTCGGCACCTTCGCGCTGCCGCAGCTGACCAAGGCGAATGCCGATGGCGGGCGGCTGGGCAATTACGGGATCATGGACCAGATCGCGGCGCTGCAATGGGTCCAGCGCAACGCGGCGGCCTTTGGCGGCGATCCGGCCAATGTCACGATCATCGGCGAGAGCGCAGGCGGCATGTCGGTGCACATGCTCAACACCTCGCCACTCGCCAAGGGGCTGTTCCACAAGGCGTTCATCATGTCGGGCGGCAATGGCCGCACGGACGACAGGACGCTGGCCGATGTCGAGCGCATCGGCGCCAATTTCGCGCGATCGAAGAATATCGACCCCGACGGCCCCGACGCGCTGGAACGCCTGCGCGCGCTGAGTGCCGAGGAGGTGACCGACGGTCTCAGCATGATGGCGCTGTTCCGGCCGCAGCCGGGCGCGCCCACCAACACCGGTCCCTTCGCCGATGGCAAGGTGGTGGTCGACATGGGCGCCGCCTATGCCCAGGGTCGGTTCGCGCATGTGCCCGTGGTGGTCGGGGCGACCAGCGCCGACATGGGCGGCAAGACCGGCTTCATGATCGCCGGCGCACGGCAGGTCGCGGGCCTGCTGGCGGACAAGCGCGTGCCGGTATGGCAGTATCGCTTTTCCTATGTCGCGGATTCGGTCGGCCAGCCGGGTGCGCAGCATGCGACCGACATCCCCTTCTTCTTCGATACCGTCGCGATCAAATATGGCGACAAGACCACCGAGCGCGACCGCGCGATGGGGCAAGTCATGAGCCGTTACGTCGTCCGCTTCGCCAGGACCGGCGACCCCAACGGCCCCGGACTGCCCGCGTGGCCGGGCTATACCCGCGCCGGTGACCGACTGATGGACTTCACCGCTGGCGGCAAGGCCGTGGCCCGACCCGATCCCTGGGGCGCGGAGATCGACGCCGGGACGCGCGGACCGATACCGTCGCGATAAGGGACACCCCTCCGCAAGGACGCGATTGCCGCCGACGCCGTCAGTCGATAGGCAATGTCGCTTGGCTGCCCTTCCATCGATATGCCGGCATTGGCGCGGCGGCAGGGAGCAAGTCGGCAAATGGGAGCCGCGAGAGTGGCATCGAACATCAGAGTGCTGATGCTCGCCATGCTCATGCTATTCGTCGGACTGGTCCCGGCGGCGGCATCGGCGGCGACCATCGATTTGCGGCGGTCGGCCTGCGTCGCGACGCTGCCCGACCCCGCGACCCCGGCGGATGTCACTGCGGCGCGTTATGATTGCGGTGCGGATGCGCCGAGCCGTGGCCGCGAGTGGACATGGTTGAAGCTGGATGCCACGCGCCTCGCCACGCTGCCCGCGCATTGGGACCTGTTGGTCGATCAGACGCGGTTCGAGCGGATTTCGGTGGTCGTCGTCGGCCGGGCGGGCACGACGCGGCTGGACCGCACCGCCCATGAGCTGCGCGGCCATTGGGGACCCGGCGGCCTGCTGAAGTTCAATATCGCGCAGCCGGGACGCGATATCCGGGGGCTGTATCTGGGCTATCGCCGGATCGACGACCTGTCGCTGATGCGCAAGGTGGTGGCCCAGCCGGGCGCGGTCATGACGGGCACCGACATCGCCTGGCTGGTGCTGATGGGCGTGTTCGCCGGCACCTTGCTGTCGGCGCTGCTCTACAATCTCGTCATCCACACCGGGCAGCGATACGCCTTTCAGCGCTGGTATATGCTGTGGGTCGGGGTGGCGCTGGTCTATGGGTTGACCTGGTCCAATGTCGCGGCGTTGCTGATCCCCGATCTGGTCGGGCCGGTGGCGGTGCGGCTGGACTTCGCGCTGGTCGGGCTGATGGTCGCGGCCTGCAACATGTTCTTCTTCGAGGTGATCGAGGACGGCATCCTGCCGCCCGGCCTGGCGTGGTTCGGACGACTGCTGGCGGCGGCCGGGGTCGTGACGGGAATCGCCGCCGCCGCCGACACATGGCTGCCCCCCGTCCTGACCGACCGGCTGCTCAACTATGTGATCGCGGCGATGGTCGCCGTCGTGGCGATATCGTGCGTCATCGCGGTCCGACGGGGCAGCCGGGTGATCTGGTTCTATATGCTCGGCTGGGGGCCGGTGATCGCCCTGTTCCTGGCCCGACTGGCGCGCAATCTCGGCCTCGCGCCGCAGAGTGATGCGATCGACATGGCGACGTTCGCCGCACTGGCCTTCGAGGCGCTGGTCCTGTCGCTGGCGATCGCCGACCGCTTCCGCCTGATCCGCCAACAGCTTGAAGACGCCCGACAGCGCCGGGAGATCGATCTGGCCGAGACCAACGCGTTGCGACTGGCCGCGCATACCGACTTCCTGACCGGGCTGGGCAATCGCACCGCCTTCCAGGAACAGGCGCAGGACTGGATGGATCGCAATACGACCTTCTCGCTGTTCCTGATCGACGTCGATTATCTGAAGGACGTCAACGACCGTCTGGGCCATGCCAGCGGCGATGCGCTGCTGCGCCATGTCGGGTCGGCGCTGGCCGACGCGACCGAGCGATGCCCGGACGCGCATGTCGCACGCATCGGCGGCGACGAATTCGCGGTGCTGTGCCGGGGCACGACCGCGGCCGAAGCGGCGTTGGCCGATACGCTGGCCACGCTGCAAGGCGCGGTCTGGCAACCCGGCGAGCGCAACCGTACCCTCTCGCTCAGTTTCGGATCGGCGCGCTACCCGGACGATGCGCGGGCGCTCGACATGCTGTATCAGAATGCCGATCTGGCGCTCTACACCGCCAAGCGGTTCGGGCGTGGTCGCTATGTCCGCTATGACCCGCTCCAGCGCAGCCTGCGCGACCTTCAGATCGCCTTCACCGACGATGCCGAGGATGCGATCCGCGACGGCGAGTTCGCGCTGTACCTGCAACCCATGGTCGCGCTGGAATCGGGGGCGGTGTGCGGGCACGAGGCGCTGCTGCGCTGGAATCACCCCGATCACGGCCTGCTGACGCCCGATCGCTTCGCCGATGTGCTGGTGGCGGAGCGGATCGGGCTGCGCATCCAGGAGCATGTTCTGGAACTCGCCCTCAGCCTGCTGCGCGATTGGGGGGAGCAGATCGGCGTGCTCAGCGTCAACTTCACCTCCGCGCAGCTGGCGGGGCCGCGTTCGGCGCGGGCCGTACTCGACCGGCTGGCATATCACGGCATCCCCCCCACCCGGCTGTGCGTCGAGGTGACGGAGGGGGTGATGCTCGACCGCGCGGCGGACACCATCCTCACGAACCTGCGCATCCTGCACGATGCCGGCGTGGGCATCGCGCTGGACGATTTCGGCACCGGATACGCCTCGCTGGTGCATCTGCGCCGCCTGCCGGTGGACCGCATCAAGATCGACCTCTCGTTCGTCGCTGGAATCGATCAGGCGGAGGGCGGCACGCTCGCCATCGTCCATGCGATCGTCGGTCTGGGCGTCGGACTGGGCAAGGTGGTCGTGGCCGAGGGGATCGAGACCGAGGCGCAGGCGATGCAGCTGCGCGAACTGGGCTGTCACCTGGGCCAAGGCTATCTGTACGGACGCCCCGAGCCCCGCGTCGCCATCGCCGGGACACCCGCCTGGGCCCTTGCTCCCCCCCAGTCCCCCGGCGCGCGCGCGCAACAGGACGTCGCGGGCCATGCCCTGCCCCCGGCCGAACCAGCTATCGCGCTATAAACTGTTGGAACCGCGTCGTTTACGACAAACCTCGCGGCAAGTGTAACGGTCCTATTTTCGGTGTGCGGCATGGTGCTGCAAACCGAAAGTGAAAACCGATGACGATCCACGACCCCCGTTTGGCGACCGCGTTGCGCAATCCGCTGACCGGGCATCTCCCCTTCCCCGGCGACCCCGCGACACCACTGTTCGCGCTGGAGCAGCTGGCGACCCGCTATGATCAGACCACCCGGACGCTCTGGACGGACATGCGCCCCCGTGTCCGACCGAGCTTCAATCCCGATCTGCTGACGGATTTCGTCCGGTGGCAGGAGGATATCGTACATGCCGTCGACACCGGCGCCATGCCGATCCGCTATGTCGTGCTCGGCTCGCAATTTCCCGGCGTCTTCTCGCTGGGGGGCGATCTCGACCTGTTCGCCCATGCGATCCGCACCCGCGACCATGCGGCGCTGTCGCGATACGGCCGAACTTGCGTCCAGATCCTCCATCGCAACATGCGCGGGCTGGAGCGGCCGATCATCACCATCGCCCTGGTCGAGGGTGATGCTTTGGGCGGAGGGTTCGAGGCGCTGCTGTCCTTCCATGTCGTGATCGCCGAGCGTGGCACCAGCTTCGGCCTGCCCGAGACGCTGTTCGGCCTGTTCCCAGGCATGGGCGCGCATTGCTTCCTGTCGCGGCGGCTGGGCACGGCCCGGGCGGAGCGCATGATCCTGAGCGGCCGGACCTATAGCGCCGAGGAACTGTATGAGATGGGGCTGGTCCATGGCTTGGCCGAACCGGGACGGGGCCGGCACATGGTCGCCGAATATATCCGCCAGAACGACCGGCGGCACAGCGCGCATTGCGCCATTTACGAGGCGTCGCGCGCGGTCAATCCGCTCTCCCTGGCGGAGCTGGAGGCGGTGGTCGACCTGTGGGCCGACGCCGCGCTGCGCCTGACCGAGGCGGATCTGAAGCGCATGGAACGGCTGGTCGCGGCGCAGACGCGGTTGCTAGACAAGGCCGGCGACTGATCAATCGGCCCCGGACGCCGGATCATCCCGTCCGGGGCCCCGTTGCGCGGCCCGCTGCTCGGCGAACAGGGCGATCACCCCGTCCGCCGGCAGGGGCCGCGCCAGCAGGAATCCCTGCACCGCGTCGCAGCGCGTACGTCGCAACTGTTCGAGCTGCGCGGGAGTCTCCACCCCCTCCGCCACGGTGCGCATGCCGAGCTTGGCGGCCAGGTCGACGATGGTCTGCACGATCGCCACCGAAGCCGGATTATGTTCCAGGTCGATGACGAAGGAGCGATCGATCTTCAGCGTCTGGAACGGAAACTGGGTCAGATAGCTGAGCGAGGAATAGCCGGTCCCGAAATCGTCGAGCGTCGTGCAGACATGGATGTCGTTGAGCGCGGTCAGCGCCGCGAGCGAGCGTTCGACATCGTCGAGCAGCACCGACTCGGTCACCTCCAGCGTCAGCCGCTCGGGCGGGAGGCCGCTGGCCGCCAGGGCGTTCTTCACGATGCCGGTCAGGTCGGGGACGCGCAGCTGCACCGGCGAGAGATTGACCGCCACCGTCACCCCGGCGGGCCATTGTGACGCCGCCCGGCACGCCTGGCGCAGGACCCAGTTGCCGATCTTGACGATCAGGCCGTTATCCTCGGCGATCGGAATGAATTCGCCCGGCGAAACCGTGCCGAATTGCGGGCTGTGCCAGCGCAACAGCGTCTCGCACGAGGTGATGCCGCCTTTCGCCAGGTCGAAGATCGGCTGGAACGCCAGCGCGAACTCGTCCCGCTCCAGCGCGCCGTCCATGGCGAGCGCCAGCTGGCGGCGACGCTCGATCTTCTCGTCCATCAGCGGCTCGTAGAAGAAGAAGCGGCCCCGGCCGCTTTCCTTGGCGCGGTAGAGCGCCAGATCGGCATTCTTCAGGAGCGTGTCGGCATCGGTGCCGTCGTCGGGTGCGATGGCGATGCCGATCGATGCGGTCGTGCGCAGATCGTGGCCGTTGAATGCGGCCGGCCGGCGCACCAGTTCCAGGATCGTGTCGCCGATCCGGCTCGCCGCCTGGTCATGGGGAACGCGGCACAGCACGGCGAATTCGTCGCCGCCCAGGCGGGCGACGATCCCCTGCTGACCGAAGCGCTCGTTCAGGCGCTCCGCCACCGCCATCAGGAGCGCATTGCCCGCGAGATGGCCGAAGAAATCGTTCACCTCCTTGAAGCGATCGAGGTCGAGCCATAGCAGCGCCAGCCGGCCCTGCTGCGTCGAATAGCTGCCCAGCCGCTCCTCGAAATGCTCGCGAAAGGCGGTGCGGTTGGACACGCCCGTCAAGTCGTCACGGCGGGCCATCCGTGCATTGTGCTCGGCCAGCGCCGCCTTCTCGTCCGATGCGATCGTCGCGCGCAGGATGGCGGCATAGGTCTGTTGCGTGATGTCGCTCATCGCCAGAACGAAGAACAGGATGACGGCCGCCAGCAGCGCCTTGAGCGGATCGAAGGGAAAGAGCAGCCCGGCCGCCAGCGGCAGCGAGGCGAAACAGAGTTGCGACAGCGCGATCAGCGGTCGGCCGGCATTGCGCCCCGCGATCCCCGCCGCATAGCCGATGGCGGTCGTGACCGAGAGGAGGTGCAGCACGCTGTCCTCGGTCCGCATCAGCGTCAGCCATCCGAAGACGCCCAGCAGCCCGGCATAGCTCAACGCCCCCAGGCGGTATCCCTGCTCCTGCTGTCGCACCATCGCCGCCTCGCGCATCCGCAACGCGTCGACGATCCGAACCAGTCCGACCAACGCGATAAGGATTGCGCATCCGATCAGCCAGGGATCACCGCTGACCTCGGCGACGACGGCCGCGATCGCGCTGCTGGTCAGCGCCCCGATGACGAGCGAACGTGGCGAGGCATAGAGCGTCTCGACCAGAACCGCGCGAACGCGGGCGGAGATTTGATCGTCGGCGCGGCGCAAATGCTTCATCCGGCGGATTAAGCGTTTCATATCAATCTCCTGCGCGAATGCTTATCCGATCCGACAGGAGTGCCAAGAGGCATTTCACCGGCTGTCAGCCGGTCGACCGAACCAATTGCTGCGGAAGCGCCGACCTACATGGCGCCGTGAGTGTCGACGTCCCTCTATCAATGCCCATTTTGGCCACAGAGGGGCGATCCAGACCGTGCCTTACCGCATATTATCGACCAAAACGGCGCCTTCCCGGTCTGCGCTATCGTCTGCGCGGTGGAAGCGTCGGGATCAGCCGCGCGAATTCGGCGCGCCGCTTTCCCAAAGATATTCCTTCTCCAGTGCCAGCTTGTCGCGGCCGGCGGTCAGGACGGCCTGCTCGCGACCCCCCTCGGCGAGGGACAGAGCGAAGTCCCGCTCCGCGACGGTGCCGTCGATCGCGCGGTCGTCGGGCGCGGCGACATGGCCGACATAGCGCAGGCTGAGGTCGTAATGCCCCGACCAGAAGAAGGGGACGTCGCCATAATCGCCGTCGACCAGACCCAACAGGCGCCGGGCCAGCCATTGGCCCATGCGCTGCGCGACCACCCAATGCTCGACCCGGATGGGATGGCCCAGGCGCGGATCGGGAACGTTGGCGATGTCGCCGATCGCATGGATGTCGTGGTCCGACGAGCGCAGCATCGCATCGACCCGCACACCTCCGCCAGCGGCCCGGTCGGCGATCGCCAGCCCCGCCGCTTCGGCCAGGTCGAGGCGCGGCTGCACCCCGATGCCCGCGACGACCAGATCGCCCTCGACCGACGTGCCATCGTCCAGCGTGGCGGTGCGACCGTCCCAGCGCGCGATGCGGCGGCCGAGATGGAATGCGACGCCCTTCGCCTCATGCAGATCGCGGACCATCGCGCCGACCTCGGGCCCGGCGGTCTTTTCCAGGGGCAGGTCGCCATCGGCGACGACCGAGACCGTCAGGCCGCGCGCGATCAGCGAGGCGGCGACCTCCAGCCCGATATAGCTCGCCCCCGTCACGATCACGCGCTCCGCCTGCCCCAGCGTGGCGATCAACCGGTCGGCATCGGCCAGCCGGCGGATAAGATGCACATCGTCGCGCCCGGCGCCGTAGAAATCGGGACGCACGGCCGCCGCGCCGGTCGCGAGGACCAGCGTATCGTACGCGATATGCTCGCCATCTCCGAGGATCACCGCCTTCGCCTGCCGGTCGATCCGCGTCACCGTGGTGCCGAGCCGCAGATCGACGCCCACCAAGTCAGGCAGCGCGGCCTGCGTGCGATCGGCCTTGCCGGCCAGATACTGTTTGGAACAGAAGGTCCGGTCATAGGGCGCCTCGCCCTCTTGCTCGATGACCGTGACGCCCACGCCCGCGCCGTGGCGCGCCAGCATCTCGGCGCAGGCATGGCCGGCGCCGCCCGCGCCGATGATGACGATCCGCCCGATGTCGACGCCGTCCGCCGGCGCAGGGCGCGCCACCGTCTCGACCGGCCCCGTGACACGGACCTGTCCGTCCTCTTCCACGACCGCGAACCGGTCGAGCGGGGCGAAGGCGGGCGCGCCCACGGCTTCGCCCGTCTCGACATCGAAGCGCGCATGATGCCAGGGACAACGCAGCGTACCGTCCGCCAGGATGCCGTCGGCCAGTGGCGCTTTCAAATGGGTGCACTGGCCCGACAAGGCGCAGACCCGACCCTTGTGCCGGACCAGCACCACATCCTGCCCGTCCAGCGTGCCGGGCACGATCCGCCCCTCGGCCAACTCAGTCGAGGCGATGCCCTTCGCCAGATCGCGTTCCGACATCGCCTCTATTCCTTTCCGGGGTTTCGAGATCAGTCGGCGCGCTGCAAGGCGGTCGCGGCCAAATGCTCGCCGATGAACCACACCTGCGGTTCGTTGGAGCGGATGATGTCGCTGACCAGCAGGTCGTTGGTGCCGTCATCGCCGGACTCGTCGGCGGTCTTGGCGCCCTCATGCGCCTGTTCCAGCACGACCTTGTGCGCCTCCAACAGGCGCGCCAGCATCGTCGGCACGTCCTCGCGACCGCGCGGCGGACGCGGGATGCGCGTCATCTCGGCCACGTCATGCGGCGTCGCGATGCTGATCCCGCCCAGCGCCTGGATGCGCTCGGCCACCATGTCGACCAGTTCGGCCTGCTTCTCGTAATGCGTGTCGAGCAGCAGATGCAGCTGATAGAAGGTCGCGCCCGACATCTGCCAGTGATGCTTCTTATACAGGTCGCGCAACATCATCGTGTCGGCCAGAACCTGGTTGAGGATCGAGACGCTTTGCTTGCGGGCATTGTCCGACAGGCCGAGCGGCAGGTCCTTCAGCGTGCCGAACGCCTGGATCTCGCGATATTCGATCTTGTACTGCGGCTGGGCTTGGTCGGTATCGGCCACGACTTAACTCCGATCATGGAAACAGATGGCACCGAAGCGCACGCCCGCGCGCTCGGTTCCATGAATTCGTCGGTCGCGCACGAAGAGGTCCCGCCTTCAGAGCAATGATCCAAATTAATTTTCCTTATTGCCGTGATGATCGGAACGGTCCCGCCGCTGCGACGTCCAGCAGGGGATTTATGGGCGAGACCGCATGACCAGACCGACTTTGCTATTCCTCCACGCTTTGGGTGCGAGCCACCGGGAATGGCAGCGCGTGCGCGATCGCCTGCCCGATATTCCCGCCATCGCACTCGACCTGCCCGGCTTCGGCAACCGCGCGGACGAGGGCTATGCCGATGTCGCCGCGATGGCGGATGATGTCGCCGACGAAATTCGCCGGCGTCGGCTGACCGCCTGCATCCTGGTCGGGCACAGCATGGGCGGCAAGATCGCCACCGTCATCGCATCCCGGGCGGCGGCGGGCGAGGCCGGGTTGGCGGGCGTGATCGGCGTGGTGCTGGTCGCCGCTTCCCCGCCCGCGCCCGAGCCGATGGACGAGGGCCGCCGCCAGCGGATGATAGGCTGGGTCGCCGATGGCCCGATCGGGGCGGCGGATGCAGCGACCTTCGTCGACGCCAACACCGCCGCCCCCCTCCCCGCCCCCTGGCGCGATCAGGCGATGGCCGATGTCCGCCGATCCGACCGCCGGGCATGGCTGGGCTGGCTGGAGCGTGGCAGCCTGGAGGATTGGCGCGCATCGATCGGGCGCATCACCATCCCGGCGCTGATCGTCGCGGGGGCGGAGGATGGCGATCTGGGCGAGGAGGCGCAGCGACGGCTGAACGTGCCGCATTATGCCCATGCCCAGCTCCGTTCGGTCGCGGACGCCGCCCATCTCATCCCCTATGAACAGCCCAAGGCTTTGGCGACGCTGATCGCGGGCCATGTCGCGGCCGTCGCGCCTTCGATCCTGCCGCCCGGCTTCCTCGGCGTGCTGGGGTCCCGGCGGGTCAGCCGGCGTACCCGTGCGACCATGCTGGAGCGGACGCATCCGACCGCCGGGATCGCCGATGGCTGGTCGCCGGCGCAGCGCGAGGTGGTGACGGCCCTGATCGGGCATGTCCTGCCCGACCATGACGACCGGCAGGATCTCGCCCGCCGGGTCGAGGCGAGCGTCCTGGGCGGTCAAGGCGACGGCTGGCGCTTCGCGGTGCTGCCCGCCGATGCGGAGGCCTGGGATCGTGGCGTCGCGACGCTCGACAGGCTGACCGGGACATTCGCCGCGCTCGCTGCCGAGGCGCAGGGCGAATGGCTCGTGCGGATCGACGCCGGGAACGCCGGTATCGAGGACGATGGCACCCACCTTTCGCCCGATCAGATGCGCCTGTGGTTCGAGGATGTACGGGCCGAGATCGTGCGCCAATGGGTGTCGCTGCCCGCGACCATGGCGGCGATCGGCTATGACGGGTTTGCGGTGGGCGGCGATGGTCCGCGCAAGCAGGGCTATATCCGCGCCGCGGCCAACGATGCCGAGGCGTGGCAGACGGCCCCGGACGCCATGCCGGCGGAGACCGGCGCATGAGCCGCCCCCCTTATGCGCAAACCGAGACGGTCGATGCCGTCGTCATCGGCACCGGCGCTGGCGGCGCGCCCCTGACCGCGCGACTGGCCGAGGCCGGGCTGTCGATCGTCGCGCTGGAGGCGGGGCGCGCCTTCACCCCCAATGAGCATGTCGCCGACGAACTCGCCGCCGACATCTATTGGATGGAGGAAAGGTTGAGCGGAGGCGACGACCCGACCGCCTTCGGCGCGAACAATTCGGGCATGGGGGTCGGTGGATCGACGCTGCACTGGGGTGCCTTCTGCCCGCGTCCCGATCCACGCGATCTGCGACTGCTCAGCATGACCGGGCAAGGCGCGGACTGGCCGATCGATCATGCCGAACTGATCGGCTATATCGAGAAGGTCGAGGCGTTCACCGGCGTATCGGGACCGGCTGATTATCCTTGGGATGCATCGCGCCGCTTCGCCTATCCCCCCGTGCTGCGCAACGCCTCCGCCGATGCCATGGCGCGGGGATGCGAGGCGATCGGCATCACCGCCACCGACGCGCCCGCCGCGCTGGTCTCGCGCGACCGCGACCAGCCCCATTGGGGCCAGCGTCAGGCCTGCGTGAACTGCGGCACCTGTCATCAGGGCTGTCGCAACGCCTCCAAGACCAGCATGGACACCAGCTATCTTCCCCATGCGGTCGCGCACGGCGCGGAGGTGCGCCCCGGCGCGCGCGTGCTGTCGTTCGAGTTCGACCATGCCGGGCGGATCGACGGGGTCGTCTATCGCCAGGGCGGTGAGGAGCGGCGCCAGCGATGCCGCGCCGTCTTTCTGTGCGCCGGCGGAGTCGAGAGCCCGCGCCTGCTGCTCAACCTGGGCCTCGCCAATTCCAGCGGGCAGGTCGGGCGCAACTTCATGGCGCATGTCGCGACCCAGGTCTGGGGTCGGTTCGACGATGCGATGCGGATGAACCGGGGCTATCCGTCGTCGCTGATTACCGAGGACATGATGCGCCCGGTCGATGCCGACCATGTCGGTGGCTATCTGATCCAGAGCCTGGGCGTGTTGCCGGTCAACCTGGCCACCAATCTGGCACGCGGTGCCGGCATGTGGGGGGCGCGGTTGCAGGACATTTTGCGGAACTACAACCATATGGCGGGAATCGGCATCAATGGCGACTGCCTGCCCCATCCCGACAACCGCCTGACCCTGTCGGACGAGGTGGACGCCTTCGACCAGCGCAAGGCACGGATCGACTTCAGCTATCACGACAATGAACGCGCGATCGACCGCCACGCGCGGCGCACCATGACCGCGATATGGGAAGCGGCGGGCGCTGCGGACATCTTCGCGGTCGACCGCTCCGCCCATACCATCGGCACCTGCCGCATGGGCGACAATGGCGACGAGGCGGTGGTCGATGCGGATGGGCGCAGTTTCGACATCGCCAATCTGTGGATCTGCGACAATTCGGTTTTCCCCAGTGCGCTAGCAGCCAATCCGGCGCTGACCATCATGGCGCTGTCGCTGCGCACCGCCGATCGCTTCCTGTCCTCCAGCCACTGAGCCACCGCGATGAACCAGACCGACCTGAACCATCTCCACCGCTGCGTCGCGCTCGCCGCGCAAGCGGTGGAGGCCGGCGATGCGCCGTTCGGCTCCATCCTCGTCTCCGGCGACGGCGCGGTGTTGTTCGAGGATCGCAACCGTATCGGTGGCGGCGATCCGACCCGCCATCCCGAATTCGCGATCGTGCGCTGGGCGGTCGAGCATCTGTCCCCCGAGGACCGGCGTGCGGCGACCGTCTATACCTCGGGCGAGCATTGCGCGATGTGCGCCGCCGCGCATGGCCTCGCGGGTCTGGGGCGGATCGTCTATGCCAGCTCGACCGCGCAACTGACCCGCTGGATGGAGGAGCTGGGCAAACCGCCACTCGGCATCACGCCGCTTCCGATCACGGCGGTGATCGAGGATGCCGAGGTCGAGGGGCCGGTCGAGGCGCTGGCCGACACGATCCGCGCGCTCCACGCCCGCTCCCGCGCCTGAACGCGCCTGCCCTTCGCCGCTGACGCAGGACGTCACACCGCCAGGTCGTTGGCCTCGACATGCTCGGCGATCGCACCGGCGGTGGTCCACCAGATGCGCGGATCGTCCGCCCGGCGCAGTTCCTCCAGAACCCGCGCGAGCGGCGGCACCCGGTGCGCCTGCCCCATGATATAGGGATGGAGCGCGATGCCCAGCACCAGCGGCCGACGATCGGCTTCGGTCAGCAATTGCGTGACCGCGTCACGGATCATGGCGGCGAAACCGGTCGCCTCCTGCTGCCGCTGGATCACGGCGGGCAGGTCGTTGATCTCCTGCGAATAGGGGACCGACAACAGGTCGCCGTGCCTGGTCGCCATCCGCGTCGGCTGATCGTCATGCGCCCAGTCCATGACATAACGGTAGCCGGCCGCCTTCAGCAGATCGGGTGTCGCCGCGCTTTCCGAAATCCACGGCCCCAGCCAGCCGGTCGGGCGCGTACCCAGCGCGGCCAGCCGATCGGTCACATCGTCGATCATCGCCCGTTCGTCCGTCGCTGAGAGCGCGCCCTGCGCCTTGGCGTTAGTGCGGCCATGCGCGGCGATCTCGTCACCCCGGTCGCGACACGCCTCCGCCAGTCCGGGGCAGCGATCGAGGACTACCGCATTCAGCAGCGCCGTCGTCTTCAATTCCAACCGGTCGAACATATCGAACAGCCGCCACGCGCCGACCCGGTTGCCATAGTCGCGCCAGGCATAGTTCATGACATCGGGTTCGGTCTGCGACGGCGCAAGTTCGGGGCCCAGCCCGCCATCGAAGTCGAACACCTCGTAATTGACGCCGAAATAGATGGCCAGCCGCCGCCCGCCCGGCCAGTCATAGACGGGGCGTTGGGTGATGGCACGGAAAGGGTAACGCCCCGGTTCGGACTGGTTCATGACGGCTGAACGCCGCCGCGCCGGAATGGATGCCCGCCCGGCGCATGGCATCGCGGCGGTGGGTCGAGGTCGAAGATCGTATCATCTGACACTTGACTTGCATGGGCGATCGGGTGCTGATCGATGCGAAAACCGCTGATCCCAGGACAGATATGAAACGCCTCGCCCTCGCCGTCGCCCTGCTCGCCTCCTCCGCTGCCATCGCCCAGAGCGGCACCCTGTCGGGCGTCGACAAGGCGCTGATGGACGACAGCGTCAAGCCCGGCGACAATTTCGACGATTATGCCAATGGGACATGGCGCAAGACCGCGCAGATCCCGGCCGACCGCTCCGCGATCGGCGTCGGCCTGGACGTCTCGCTGAAGGCCGAGGCGCGCAACGCCGCGATCATCAAGGGCGCCGCGGCCGCCAAGAGCGCGCCGGGCAGCGACCAGCAGCGGATCGCGGACTATTACGCCGCCTTTGTGGACACCGCCGGCATCGAGGCGCGCGGGCTGAGGCCGATTCAGGGCGATCTAGCGGCGATCGCCGCGATCAGGGACAAGCGCGCCCTGTCGGCCGCGATCGGCGCGGCGATGCGCTCGGACACCGATCCCTTCAACAATAACAATTATGCCAGCACCAACAATCTGTTCGGCCTGTTCGTCAGCCAGGATCTGAACCGGCCGACGCGCAACGTTCCCTATCTGATGCAGGGCGGCCTGGGCCTGCCCGACCGCGACTATTACCTGTCCGACAAGCCGGACATGGCCGAGATCCGCACCGCCTATCGCGCCTATCTGACGCAATTGATGCAGCTTGCCGGCCTGTCCGATCCGCAAGGACGCGCCGATCGCGTCTTCGCGCTGGAGATGAAGATCGCCGCCGCGCAGACCGACATCATCGCCAGCCAGGATGCGCACAAGGGCGACAATCCCTGGACCCGCGCCGATTTCACCACGCGCGCGCCCGGCATGGACTGGAACGCCTTCTGGACGGCGGCGGGCATGCCCGCGAACCAGCGCGATTTCATCGCCTGGCAGCCTGAGGCGATCACCAAGCTGTCGGCCCTGGTCGCCAGCGAGCCGCTGCAAAGCTGGCAGGACTGGCTGGCTTTCCACACCGTCAACCAGGTGACCAGCGTGTTGCCCAAGGCGATCAACGACGCCTCGTTCGACTTTTACGGCCGCACGCTGACCGGCACGCCGGCGCAGCAGCCGCGCGACAAGCGCGGGATCGCGGCGGTCAACGGCGCGCTGGGCGAAGCGGTCGGCAAAATCTATGCCCAGCGCTATTTCCCGGCCTCGTCCAAGGTCGAGATCCAGAAGATGGTCGCCAACATCGTCGCCGCCTTCGACCGGCGCATCGCCGCGCTCGACTGGATGGCGCCCGCGACCAAGGCGGAGGCGCGGCGCAAGCTGGCCGTGCTGAAGGTCGGCGTCGGCTATCCCGACCATTGGTGGAATTACCCGATCTATGCCGTGCGTGCCGACGATCCCGTCGGCAACGCGCAGCGCGCCAAGCTGTCCCTCTACCGCTACCACCTGTCGAAGCTGGGCAAGCCGGTCGATCGCAGCGAATGGTGGATGACGCCGCAGACGGTGAACGCGGTCAACCTGCCGCTACAGAACGCGCTGAACTTCCCGGCTGCGATCCTGGAGAGCCCCTATTTCGACCCCAGGTTCGACGCCGCCGCCAATTACGGCGCGATCGGATCGGTGATCGGGCATGAGATCAGCCACAGCTTCGATAACCTGGGCAGCGATTTCGACTCGACCGGGCGGCTGCACAATTGGTGGACGCCGGCCGACCTCGCCCGGTTCGAGGCGGCGGGCAAAGCGCTGGTCGCGCAGTATGACGCCTATGAGGCGCTGCCCGGCCTGCACCTCAATGGCGAACAGGAACTGGGGGAGAACATCGCCGACGTCGCCGGCCTGACCGCCGCGTTCGAGGCCTATCACGCCTCGCTGGGCGGCAAGCCGGCACCGGTCATCGACGGCCTGACCGGCGACCAGCGCTTCTTCCTAGCCTTTGCCCAGAGCTGGCGCACCAAGATGCGCGATAAGGCGCTGCGCGCGCGTATCGCAACCGATGTCCATGCCCCCGCCCCCTGGCGCGTGCTGACGGTGCGCAATCTCGACGGCTGGTACGCCCCCTTCCAGGTGAAGCCGGGACAGAAGCTGTACCTGACGCCCGAAAAGCGCGTCCACGTCTGGTAAGCGCGCACGGACCGAAGCGGGGCCCTAGAGCGACAGGCCCCGCTTCGCCATTTCCACGCCCGCCATGTCGGCCAGCGGCGTCGCGGGTTCGCCCGCGAAGATATCCGCCAGGTCGAGCAAATCCTCGTCGCTCAGGGCGACGACCGACGCCTCGATCCTGGCGATGGTCCGCGCCGTCGTCGCGTGATGATCCGCGATACGCTTCATGCGTGTCTTCAACATGGCAAGCCCTATCGCACCTTTCCGCGCGTCATGAGAAGCCGGTCGAGCGTTACCGGGACGAAATCGTGCACATCGACCCCGACGTCGAACTGGCGCGGCATGGGCTTCAATCGCCCATGGCTATGGCCATGCAGGTTCAGCGCGCCCTTGTGCTGCCCGTTCCAGCTGCGAAAGGGATAATGGCACAGCACGAGCGCGCGGTCGCCCAGCGTCAGTTCGGCATAGTCGCCGACGCTGGCCCAGCCGGGCGCCGTCAGGGTCGCGTCGGGATCGTTGTTGCCGCGCAGCAGGTGCTTGGTGCCATGGAGCCGCGCCAGGATGTCCGGCACATCCGCCGGCCGCCACGCGACATCGCCCAGATGCCAGACGACGTCCCCCGGCGCGACGACGCTGTTCCACCGTTCGATCATCGCGGCGTCCATCTCCGCGACGCTGGCGAACGGGCGCTTTTGAATGTTGATGGTGCGGTGATCGCCGAAATGCGTGTCGGCGGTGAAGAAGACCGTCATGTCCAGTACAGTATGCGCGCCGAGGGCAGCGCCGTCGCGATCCCGTCCTCGAAGAAGGCACGCAACGTGCGCATCGTGTCGGCATCGTAGACCTGCTTTTCGGTGCCGAACTTGGTGTGCTTGGTCACGCGGTTCCGGGGGCCCATGTCGAGCGACGAGCCCGGATACCAGCTGTCGAGCACCGCCTTCGATCCGCTGGTGAAGCGATGGGTGATCAGCTCGATGGTCAGGTCCAGATCGGGAAGATCCGCCAGCGCCGCCCCCGCCTGGGTCAGCAATTCGCCATACGCCTCACGCCATCCCTCGGCCGCGATGATCGGCGCGATGGTCAGCCCGACCGGATAGCCCGCCAGCGCCATCCGGCGAAGCGCCGCCAGCCGGTCGGCGACGGGCGACGTACCGCCCTCGAAGCGCGCGAACATACGCGGGTTGATCGATGCGCGCATCCGCGTCCGCCGCTGATGATCGAGCGCGAGCAGCGGTGCGACGTCGGCGAATTTGCTGGTGAAGCGCAGCTGCGCCGGCGCCTCCCACCGACCGAACCACGCGATCGCCGCCGACAGGGAGCCGGTGATCGGCTCCAGCGCCAGCGGATCGGTGTAGCAGGACGCCTCGAACGTGGTGCCTTCCTGCGCGCGGGTCCTGCTGCGCGAGGTGATCGTCCCCTGCCCCAGATAGGCGGGAAGCGCGTCCAGTATCTCATCCAGATTGGCATAGACGCGCGTGATCGGCGGCCCCTTAAGCGAACCCGCCAGATAGCAATAGCTGCAATGCGCCGGACATCCCTCGGCCAGATCGACGCGCCAGTCCGCGCTGGGGGCGATGGGTTGCAAGCGGCGCTTGGACGGCGGCGCGACCACCACCGCCAATGTCGACTTGGCGGCGGCATAGGCGCGGCGCGGATCGTCGGGCAGCCCCAGGGCCAGGCGGTCACCGGGCAGCGTGACGACATCGACACCCCAGGCGGCGGCACGCTCGGCGATGGCCCGACCATGCGCGAAGGCCATCGCCGAGCGCGTGATCAACATCCGGCGCGGCCGCCATGCCGGCCGTTGGGTCTGTTTGGGGTCCGCCAAGCTCGCCATCCCCGCCCAACGATCCACGACCGGCATATGGTCCGCCGAAAACCACGACGGTCGCCGCGTGGCTTTTTCCGCCTTGTGAGGGACTTAATCGGACACGACCACGAACCATCCGGCGATCGGCGGCGTTATGACCGCTCACAACCGAGGGGCCAGCGTGCCGCATTTTCTGATAGCCCAGAGCGAACTGCCCGAAGAACGCGAGGCCCGGCGCCGGCGCGCGGGCAAGAGCTCGGGCGAAACCTATGCCGCGACGCTGGCGCAAATGCGCCCGGGTGCCAACACCACCATCGTCTCACCGACCGATGACGACACCCCGACCTTCACGGTCGAGCGGCTGGCACGGTTCGACGCGGTATTCCTGACGGGATCGCCGATGCACGTCTATGACGACGGGCCCGAGGTACGGCGACAGCTGGAATTCATGCGCCGGGTCTTTGCCAGCGGCACGCCCTCGTTCGGATCGTGCGCCGGTCTTCAGATCGCGGTGGCGGCGGCGGGCGGGCGGGTGCGCAAGATGCCCGAGCGGATGGAGGCCGGCATCGCCCGCCGCATCAGCGCGACCGAGGCGGGCCGCACCCACCCTCTGCTGGCAGGCCGCCCGCCAAGTTGGGACGCCGCCGCGCTCCATGGCGACGAGGTCCTGGAACTACCCGCCGGCGCGACGCTCCTCGCCAGCAATGCCGTGACGCAGGTACAGGCCGCCGAAATACGTCATGACGGCGGCGTGTTCTGGGGCGTGCAATATCACCCCGAACTGGCGTTGCGCGAGATCGCGATCGCCATTGCCGCCCAGGCCGACGAGCTGGTCGAAGCGGGTCTCGCCGACAGCGAAGACGATGTCGAGGCGCGCGCCCGCGACATCGACGCGCTGCACGACGCCCCGGAAAGCCGCGCCTTGCACTGGCGGCTGGGCGTCGACGGCGAATTCGCCGAGGAACGGCTCCGCCGCCGCGAGATCGCCAATTTCCTGGCGAGCCTGCCCGATCTCCGAACCGATTAGGGGCTGTCCCGGCCGCCCCCTAGCGGGTCAGGACGGCCGGACGGTCTTCATGATATCGTCGATCAGGCTTTCGATCCCGTCGCCGCGCGCCATCGCCTGATAGTTGACGATCACCCGGTGGCGCAGGACGGGCCGCGCGATCGCGGCGATGTCGTCGCAGCTGACGGCGAAGCGGTTGTCCAGCAGGCACTGGACCTTCGCCGCGAGGATCAGGCTCTGGACGCCGCGTGGCGATGCGCCCAGCGCCACGCCGCGCTGGACCGATTCCGGGGCATAGGCGCTGCCCGGCTGGGTCGCCATCACCAGGCGGATGGCATAGCCCTTCGCCACTTCGGGCACCGGCACCTGCCGCACCACGTCGCGAAGGCGGCACAGCGTGGCGGCATCGGTCACCGGGTCGATCGCCACCGGCTCGCCACCCGTCGTACGGTCGATGATGGCGTGATATTCCGCCTCGGTCGGATAGCCGACCAGCAGCTTGAACAGGAAGCGGTCGAGCTGCGCCTCGGGCAACGGATAGGTGCCCTCCTGATCGACCGGGTTTTGCGTCGCCATCACGCAGAAGGGCTCGGGCATCTTCAGCGTGCGGCGACCGACCGTGACCTGCCGTTCCTGCATCACCTCCAGCAGCGCCGACTGGGTCTTGGGCGTGGCGCGGTTGATTTCGTCCGCCAGCACCAGATTGGCGACGATCGGCCCCTGCTGGAAGGTCAGCTCATGGCCGCCGCCCTCGGCCTCGGTCAGCATGGTGGTGCCGATGATGTCGGCGGGCATCATGTCGGGGGTGAACTGGATGCGCGAGAAAGGCAGGTCGACCGCGCGGCTGATCGAATTGATCAGCATCGTCTTGCCCAACCCCGGCACACCTTCCAGCAGGACATGCCCCCCCGCCATCAATGCGGTCAGGACGCCGTCGATCACATCCTCTTGCCCCACCATCATCCGGCGGACCTGATCGCGGATGGCGTGGAATACCGTCCGAAACTCGTCCGCCTGTTCGCGTGCGACCTGGGCCTGATCGATCATGGGCATGGATAAGGGGCTCAAATGAGAGAGATAGACGCGCAAGGTGACACGTCCGGCTTGCACCAGCCTTGCATGTCAGTCGCCCTCGACCAGTTGATAGCCGACACCGCGTACCGACAGGATCTTCACCGTGCCGGTCTTGGTCGCCAGCGCCTTGCGTAACCGGGAAATGATCGATTCCAGCGAGTTGCCGTTGACGAACTTGTCATAGCCATAGACGCGCGCCTCCAGCGTCTCGCGGCGGACCAGCGCCCCGTCCCGCATCATCAGCGCGGCGAGGACGAGGGCCTCCGACCGACGCAGCGACATCGGCGCGTCGTTGACGAAGAAGCCCCCACCTTCGACATCGTGCAGGATGGGACCGAAACGGCGCATCTCGCGCGTCTTGTGCAGGTCGTGCCGGAGCGCGACGCGTATGCGCGCCACCAGTTCGCGCGGCTCGAACGGCTTGGCGATATAGTCGTGCGCGCCCAGTTCTAGCCCGGTCACCTTGTCATCGATCCCGGCCAGGGCGGACAGGAGCAGAAAGCGCTGCGGTCGCTTCTTCGCCTCGGCATAGCCGATCAGCGAGACGCCGTCGCCATCGGGCAGCAACCGGTCCAGCAACACCAGGTCGAATTCATTGTCGAGCAGCGCGTCCTGCGCCACCGCCAGCGTATCGGCCCGGTCGACGACGAAACCCTGCCGCTCCAGATAAGCGGTCAGGGTCTCGGCCACGTCGCCGTCATCTTCTACCAACAGCAATCTCATCGCGGCCAGCCTATACGACCGGATGAGCGGAAGCGAGGTCGACGACGCCGTGATGCGGTCGCAGACCCCATGGCCTCAGAAGGTCATGCGCGCGGTCAGGACCACGCTGCGTCCCTCGATATTATAGCGTGCGGTATCATAGGGCAGGTAATCGACCACCGTGAACGGCGCCTGCGCCTTCAGGATGTTGCGGCCCGCCAGTTGGAGGTTGAGGTTCTTCGACACCACCCACGACACCGACAGGTCGACCGTGGTCAGCGGCGCGACGCGGGTGATCAGATCGGGGTTCAGCTGAACGCCGGCGGCAAAGTCCGAGAAGTAATCGTTGAGGTAGCTGGGGGTATGATAGACGAAGACATTCGTGCTGACCGTGCCGACATTCCACTGGAGCGAGCCGACGATCTTGTACTTGTCGACGCCCAGGATACGACCGCGCTGGTCGAGCTTCTGCGTGTCGGTCAGGCCCGTCGTCTCGGCGACCATATTGTCGAGATAGACGATCTTGGGCTGGAAAGTGCCGATGTCCGTCGAGAACAGGTAGCTCGCTTCATACGTCATGGATTCATAATTGGACCCGATGATGTTGTAGCGGAAATTGTTGAACTGCGTCACCTTGCCATTGGCGGCGCGCGGATAGAATTGCTGCAGCTTCAGGATATCGAGATAGGGCAGATAATAGCCCAGTTCGCGCGTCGTCGCGAACTGATTGCGGATGCGGTTGCGGTTATACGTGACGGCCAGGTTCAGACCCGACAGGAACCCGGTGGGCTGCCACGTCGCGCTGAAAATCTGCTGGCGCGAGGTTTCGGGCCGCAGGTCGGGATTGGCACCCTGTACCAAAGGCACGACATAGGAGCCGGGTCGTCCGCGAAGGCAATCCGTCGTGCAGGTGTAGAGCGGGTCACCGGCGATGACCGTCTGGAACGTTTGCGTGCCGGTCAAGGCGAACAACTGGGTGGGCGGCGGCGCCTTGAACCCGCGCGTGAACTTGGCGCGAATGTCGATCGTGTTGGTTGGCGACCACAGCACGCCCCAGGCCGGCGTGGTGCGCGCGAACTCGTTCTTGCCGTAGATGATCTCGCCGCCGCGATCGACCGGCACGTTGTTGACCGTGCCGATGGCGCCGGTGCTGCTCGTCACGTCGCGGCGCAGCGCGATGTTGAACAGCAAGCGCTTGGCGAGCGGCAGATCATAACCGCGCCCCAGGATCGGCAGGTTGACCTCGCCGAAAAAGGCGTAGCGGTCGGATCCGGGGTTCGGGCCGGCGATATTGCTGATCGCTTCGTTCTTGATGCTGTTGCGCGAATATTCCGCACCCGCCGCATAGGTCAGCGATCCCCCGGGCAACGCGATCAATTCGCCGTTCAGCCGCGCCTCGACATTGTCGAGCTTGTTGCCGAGGTCATCGACCACATAGGGATAGAAGAAATCGGATATTGGAGAGCCGCCGCCGTTCGTGGTGCTTTTCCACGGATTGAAGGCGATGTTGGGATCGCTGCTCGACAGGGCCAGACACTGGCGCGCGACCGCCGCCTTATAGGCCTCCAGCCGGTTGGCGGGAATACGGTTGTTGGCCAGCTGGAAATTATAGCAGGAATAGCCGGTCGGCGACTTGGTATCGCGGTTGAAGCTGATGCCCGCCAGCCCCAGCTGCTGCCCCCGTCCCTCGGTCGTGCTCTCGGACTTGGTGTAGATCAGCTGAAGCTTCGCGGCCTTGCCGAAGTCGTAACCCACCCCGCCATTGACGTTCCAGTTGACCGACGTGTTGCGAACGTCGCCGGCGACCAGCGAACCATCGGCCAGTTCGGCCTCCGGGAAATAATTGACGCGGCTCGCCCAGGAGAACTGGCTGAGGCCGAAGGCCGGGAACGGATTGTAATATTGGCCCGGTGCCAGATCGATTCCGATACCGCCGAAGACGGCGTTGGTCTGCGAATTACGCGACCGTGAATACAGGCCGGTACCGAAAACGCGCAGGCGGTCGGTGATCTTCTGGTCGAAGGTCACGGTGGCGCTGACCGAACGGGTGCGCGGCCCGGCGAATTCCGCCACATAGTCGCGCGCACCGGCCAGGCCGACCTCGATCAGGTCGGATCGCTTGGGGGCGCCAACAAAGCCCTTGGGCACGGTCAACCCGGTCTGCGGCTTGATGAGATCGAAGGTGACCGGGTCGTAGATCGCCGGCTGGACCGCATTGGCCGGCTGGGTGCCCGTGGCGAAATTGCGGCGGTCATAGAAGCTGTTGCCGCCATATCGCGAAGAATAGTTGTTGGTCACATAACCGGTCTTGGCGTTCACGATCGGCTCGATCGCGCCGAATTCCAGGCTGGCCGACGCGCTGCCGCTGCCCCAGGCGCGGCCGGTATACAGGCTGATCCGCGTGTCGCGCGCGCCCGAGCTGGTCTCCTTGCGCGACGCCGAGATGGTGGTCCCGACGTAATTCTTCTTCAGGATGAAGTTGATGACGCCGCCCATGGCATCGGCACCATAGATCGCCGCCTGACCGCCATTGCTGATCTCGACCCGCTCGATCGCGTTCAGCGGGATGCCGTTGAGGTTGGCATAGCCCTGCTCGATACCCGCCGCGCCCGCGATCCGGCGTCCGTTGACCAGGATCAGCGTATTGCCCGCGCCCACGCCGCCCAGATTGGCGGCCGACACGCCCAGCCCGCCGACATCGGAAATGATGCTGGAGCCCCCCGGCCCGGCGGTCGTCGACAAGGGCCCCCGCCCCCGGCTGTTGGTGATGGCGCCGATCGTCGCGACGTTCTGCGGCAGGGTGCGGATCAGTTCCTCGACGGTGGTGACGCCGCGATCGCGGATCTCCTTGGCGTCGATGACCGTCAGCCGCGTCGTCTGGTCGCCGTCGCGCAGGCGGCTGCCGGTGACCAGGATGTCGTCGCTGCCCTTGGTCTTGGCGATGACCGGTGTCTGATAGCGGCGCAGTTCGGCCTCATCGGCCCGCGCCTCGGCATCGCCGGCCCGGGCGGCCGGCGCATCGCTCCGCTCGACATTCTTGCGCGCCTGCTCCTCGTCGGCGGCATCGCTGTTCTGCGGGACCGGGACGACACCCGTCAGGGGATCGACCTGGTCGGGCTTCGGCGATGGAGACGGCACCTGCTGTGCGACCGCGGTGCCGGCGGTGACGAAATAGGCGATGAGCGAACACGCGCCCAAAAAGGCTGACTTCTTCATGATCGTACCCCCCATAGATACTATGATCGCCAGCGTTCGGAGCGGCGGGGCCGGGGTCTATCGCCCGGTCACCCGCATCACGAGACGCTGCTCTATGACAGGCACAAGGTGCGTGACGAGGCTTGCACCAACCTTGCAGAATGCGAATTCAAATATCGCGTCATGCCGCACATGCGAAATAGTCTGTTCCATAATCGGCCGGCAATGCGCCAAAAGGCCCTTATGACACGAACGTCATGGCGAATTCCGCACCGCCGTCCTCGACGTTGCGCGCCGTCATCGTACCACCGTGAAGCCGGACGATCGCCGCGACGATCGCCAGCCCCAGGCCATAGCCGCGCCGCGCGGAAACCGGCCGGGCGAACGGTTCGAACAGCGTTTCGGGCTCGATATCGCCAAAGCCCGGGCCATGATCGCGCACCGTGATCCGCCCGTCCGCGTCGATCGCCACCCGCACCGACGTGCCTGGGGGCGCGAAGGACACCGCATTGTCGACCAGATTGGCGATGGCCGATTCGATGAGGGTGGCGTCGCCCGGAATCTCGAACGCCTCCGTCACGCTGTCCAGGATCAGGGTGACGTCGCCCTGATCGGCCATGATGGCGCGCCCCTTGATGACCTTGGCGGCGGACGCGACCAGATCGGTGAAGCCCGTCACGTCGCGGCGATTGCCGATGCTCATCAGGGTCAGCAACTGGTTGACCAAGCGGGTCAGCCGCCGCACGTCGCCGACGAGCTTGTCCTTCTGCCTGCCCTCCTCCATCAATTCCAGGCGGGTGCGCAACACGGTCAGGGGGGTGCGCATCTCATGCGCCGCCGCCGACAGGAAGAAGGTCGCACGTCGCTGCGCGGTGTCGACCTGCCCGATCAGGTGGTTGACCGCGCGAACCAGTGGCAGGATCTCGTTGGCGACGCCCTTTTCGGGGAGCAGCGCGTCCAGCCGCTGCGGATCGATCGAGCGGGCCAGCCGGGCCACGCGGCGGATCGACCACATGTGCAGCGAGAAGATCACCGCGAAGATCAGGAACACCCCGCCCGCCGCCAATAGGAAATTGCCGCTGAACGCCCATAGCCACCGGCCGCGCGCGCCACCGAGGGATTGGGAGGACTCGATGATTACCGGGCGGCGCAGGCCGTGATATTCGAAATAGGTCACTTCCCGGCACATGCGGAACGAGGCGTAGCCATCGCCATTCCGGCCATCGATGATCTTCTCGCCCTGTGTGCAGATGTCGGGATCGGCCAGCGCGCGGTGGACCCGCTCCAGCGCGGCGAACCCGAACCGACGGAAGAACACCGATGGCCCGTTGCCGAAGTGCCGCTCGCCAACCTGGACATGGAAGCGGAATTCGGGGTTGCGCGCCTCGACCTCGCGGATGAAGTCGTCGCGGGTGATGTCCGACACGTCGGACGGATCGTCCCGCACCGCGATCATGAACTGCGCCAGCACGCTGCGCACCTCGGCCTCTGTGGCTTGCAGCGGCGGCGCCACCTCGACCTGCACCGGCATATCGCCCAGGGGCCGGATCACGAAGGCATAGAGCCCCCATCCCAGGAAGATCGACGTCAGCACGAGCATCTGCGCGAACATCGACTTTCGCCAGTTCCAG
The DNA here is from genome assembly GCF_050274375.1 of Sphingomonas sp. NPDC019816. Taxonomy (NCBI): domain Bacteria; kingdom Pseudomonadati; phylum Pseudomonadota; class Alphaproteobacteria; order Sphingomonadales; family Sphingomonadaceae; genus Sphingomonas; species Sphingomonas sp. NPDC019816. Next base: position 11,100 of record NZ_JBNNOB010000009.1, on the reverse strand, counting down.
ACGCGCCGCACCATGCCCACCCCCGTCGTCCCCCGCCTCAGCGCGCCGTGCCCCCCTCAAGCGGGGGCAGCGGCGGCAGATCGCCCCCGTTCGGCCCCAGCTTCCGCTTTTCCAGGATTTGCGCAAGCATCGCATGGACGCGCCGCTGTTCGTTCGCATCCGGCCAGAGCCGGATCGCCGCCACCATCCGCGCCATCGCGTCCGACAGATCATCGACGGCGTCGAGCGGTCCGGCCGGATAGAGCATCTGGACGAAGCCGGCGGCCAGCATCGCCTCCGCCTGGGGCAACAGCCCGCCGCGCGCATAGACACGGGCCGCCACGATCCGCCCTTCCGCCGCCATCACCGGCATCCGGCGCAGCCGCGCGTCTAGCGCCGTGCCATCCTCGGCGGACAGCCGGGCATCGGTACGATCGGCGAGCGCCAGCAGGCGCAGCACCTGATCGGCATCGGCCTTGTCCGCGCGCAGATCGGCCAGCAGGGCCTGGGCCCGCGCCGCGCCCTCGCCGCGCCGGGCCGGGCCATAGGCGATCACGTCGTAGAGCGTCTGCTGCCGGGCCTGCCCCTCTGGCGCCATGACGCCGGGATACAGCCGCAGCTCGGCGGTCATCGCGGGCTCGGCCAGCAGCGCGGCGGCCGCGCCCTGCCCCTTGGTCGCCGCCGCCAGCGTATAGACGAGCGCACGGCGTCCCCGCCCGGTATCGCCTTCGGTGGCGATCGCGTTGGAATGACGCCACAGCGCCCGCATGATCCGGGGCGGCGGGGCGGTGTCGCCCTTGGCGGGGGTCAGCAGCGGAGCGAGCGTGGCGTCGTCGCCCGTCCTGACCGGCGCGGTGCCGCGCCCCTGCCGCGCCTCGACCGCGACCAGCGCGGGGCGCGACGGATCATGGCGCAGATACGCGTCATAGACCGTGGCGAACAGCCCGGCCGTGCCGCCACCCCCGCCGCGCCCCCGCATCGCGCGCGCGCGATTGAGCAGTGCGACCAGCCAGTCGGGATCGTCGGGATCGACCTGCGCCGCCGTCGCCACCGCGTTCGCCTGTTCCGCCTGGCCGAGCAGGCGATACACCATCGCCAGCATCGTCGCGCTAGACCGGTCGTCGGGATGCCCCGCGACATAGTCTGCGAGCGCGGGGGCGAGCGCCCCCCAGTCCGCCTTGTCGACATACAGTGCCAGCAGGCGTTCGCGATAGGCCGGGTTGGTCGGATCGAGGGCGATCATCCGCTTGGTCAGCGCCAGCCGCTGGTCGGGCGTGGTCTGGCCGTCCTGAACCGCGAACCGTTGATAGACCTCGACGGCCGTCTTCGGGTCGGGGTTCGGATCGGCCAGGAACGCCTCGATCTGCTGACGATGGACATCGGGGAAGTGGCTGGCGATGGCGCGGTCCAGCCAGGGCGTCTGCTGCCCGTTGGCTCGCATCGCCTCGCCCATGGTCGCGAGTTGGACGAACGCCTGTCGCTTGTCCCCGGCATACCAGCGGTCGAGCACGACCGGCAGCGCGGCGCTGTCGGCATAGCGTGCCGCGACGGCCCTCGCCGCGCCCAGCACGACGTCGCGATTGGCGGGAAGCGCCTCGAACTGGAGCAGTCGCGCCGCCAGTGGCGCACCGCTGCGCGCCCGAGGATCGCGGACGACCGCGATGTCGCGGTCCAGCACGGCGGTCAGTCGCGCCTTCTGCGCGGCGTCCAGCGGACGGCGGAGCAGACCGGTGAGCGCCAGGTCGCTCAGTCCCGAATCCCCATCGCCCCGAACCAGCTGGGCGACCAGCCCGTCGTAAAGCGTGATGAGCTGATCGGCCGAAAACTGATCGAGCCATTCCATGCCGCCGCCGCCCCGCCGCCGCGATACGGTCAGGCTGATGCCCATGGGCCGGTTGCCCTGGGCGATCGTCAGCCGCACCAGCGCGTCGGGCGACAATAAAGGCGCACCCGCCACCTTCTCCAGCCTTGCGTAACGATCGGGCGCGGCGCGGAACAGGTCGAACAGGATGCCGTCGCGCGCCGGCGACGCCTGAAGCGGCGCCAGCACCCATTCGCGGAAGCGATCGGGCGGCAGCATGTCGAGCGCGTCGCTGAGCAACAACAGATAGAGCGGTCGTCGGAAGCCGGCCTCCGGCGTGCTACGCGCTTTTTCCTCGACCGCCAGCGCCGCGCCCAGCACGGCCTGCGCCGCCGCCCGGTCGCCGCGCGACAGGGCCAGCACCAGCGCAAGCTCGTCATTACCGGTATCGCCCGCCTGCACCCGCAACGCCGCCCAGGGCCAGTCGGGCGCGGCGGCCAGCGCCTCTCCACCACGCCCCGTCAGGTGACGGCGGAGCATCGCGTCGCGCCGATAGGCCGGATCGCCGGCGAAGCGACTGTCGAGCGTTGCGTCCCACCCCGCCAGCGCCGCGCCGCCATATCCGGCATCCACGATACGGTGGCCCAGATCGACCAGCAGCGCCAGGCGGGGATGATCCGCCAGCGCACCGGGGCTGGCGGCATCGACCCGCGCCATCTCGGTGGTGAAACGCCGCGCCAGATCGGTCAGCATCGGCTCGGCGGCGCTCGCCTCGGCGGGCCAGTTGAGCAACAGCCCCTCGACCATCGTCGGGTAATAACGGCGCACGTCCAGCCCGCGCTCGTCGCGCTCACGCATCGGGGTCAGCGGCTGGCGGGCGAGGAGCGTGCGCAGCCCCCGCCAATACCAGCCCCGGGCCAGCGCATCCTCGCCCGCACGTTCCTGCAGGATCGCGGTCTTGACCAGCAGGTCGAAATTGGACTGGTCCTGCAACAGCGCGCGGGCATAGTTGGTCAGCGCCTGGGCCGGACGGCCGGCGGCGGCATAGGCATCGCCCTTCGCCTCGTCGACATTCACCAGCCCGCCCAAACCGTTCATCATCGCAAAGGCGCGCTCGGCCCCCGCCTCGTCGCCTTGCGTCAGCAGGGTACGGGCCAGATCGGCGTAGAGATCGGGCGGGAAGGATTTGCCGAGCGCCAGCAGACGCCGGGCATAGATCAGCTTGCGACGCGGATCGCCGATGATCTCCACCGATCCGCCGTCATTGGCGCCCCCACCGCTCAGCGTCGCCAGTTCGCGAAGCACGAAACCGCGCTGCTCGCCCGCCCCCGGCACGGTCGCCTCGGTGGCGCGGATCTGAAGGTCGAGATCGGCATCCGCCGCCGCGATATCCGACAACAGGCCGAGCAGCCGGGGCGTCGCGCCGTCCTGCGCGATCCGTTCCAGCACCCGCCGCCTGGCCCAGTCGAGCACGCCGTCGGCGCCCGCCTCGTCATCCGCCGCGCCAGAGGCCATGTCGATCACCGCATCGATGGCCGGCACGAACGCGCGCCCATCGCCATGCTCGGCGGCATATTGCAACAGGCCGATCGCCGCGCCGCGCCGCCGCTGGCGCCGGAGCTCGGTCGCCAGCCGCGACAGCGCATCCGGGTCGTCGGGTCGCGCCGCCAGCCCTTCGCGCAATTGTCGGATCGCCTGATCGTCGAGATCGGCCTGCGCATAGACCGTCGCCTTGAATGCATAAGCGTCCGCACCGCTTGCATCGGTGAGCTGCGCCATCAACCGGTCCAGCTCCTGCTGACGCTGCGCGGCCGAGTCAGTGCCATCGTCATGCCGCAGCCGGGTGAGGATCAGCTGGCGGACATGCGCATCGCGATTGCCGGGGTCGAGCGCGATCAAACGGGACAGCGTCGCGTCCAGCCGGTCATAGTCGCGCACCCGCGCATAAAGCTGTGCCAGCTGGTTCAGGGCCGCCACCTCGCCCTGGCCGCTGCGCGTGGCGAAACGGCGAACCGCCTCGGCCGCGGCATCGGGCCTGTTCTGCGCCAGCCGCAGCGCGACCAGCAGGTCGATCTCGCCGGGGCGGATCGTGCCCGCGTCCAGCCGCGCGCTGATCTCGCGCGCGATCGGCTCCAGCCGGTTCATCCGCGTGGCGAGCGCGACGATCTGCCGCTCGATGACGTTGCGGCGCGCCGGCAGCGTGGTATCCGCCCAAAGCGCGCGCCAGCGGGCCAGCGCCTCGTCGTCGTCTCCCGCCTCGGCGGCCAGCTGCGCGATGCGGGCGCGGATATCGTAGCCGGACGACCCCTTCACCTCCAGTCGCTTCAACAGCGCCAGCGCCTGTGCGGGCCGCCCCAGCCGTTCATAGCCATCGGCGACATCGGCCAGCAGCAGCCCGCCCGTGTCACCCCGCTCGACCGCCTGCAATTCGCCCAGCGCCCCGGCGACGTCGCCGCGATCGAGATAGGTCTCGAACAGGAACAGATGCGTCGCCGTCGCCACCGCCGGATCGCCGGCGCTGCCCGCCAGCATCGCGACCGCCTGATCCTGAAGGCCCATGCCGATCATCGCGCGCGCCCCCGCCGTCAGCACCTCGGCGCGCCCGCGATTGGCGGCGAACAGCTGTCGCCAGACCGACAGCGCCTGCGCCTCGTCACCTTGCGTCAGATAGAGCGCGGCGAGCCGGGCATAGAGGTCGACCTGATGCGGATCGGCGGCGATCAGGCGACGATATTCCGCCTGCGCCGCCACCCGGTCGCCCGACAGGTCGAGTACACCCGTCAGGCGGCGGCGCAGGTCGGGACTTTTCGATTGCTCGATCGCCGTGATGGCGGGCCGGATCCGCCCCATCTCCAGCAGCAGGTCGACCCTGGCGTTCGCCACCGGCTCGCTGGCGGGCAGGGTGTCGAGAAAGGCGAGCGCACCGGCCAGATCGCCGGCATCGCGATACGCCTCGACCACCAGCGCCAGCGCGTAACGGCGGTCGTCGGGACTGGTCGCGGCGGCCAGCGCGGCCTTGGCAGCATCGCGGGCCGGCCCCGCCTCCCCCGCCGCCAGCGCCCATTGCGCCGTCGTCAACCGGTCCGCCACGCTGCCACCCGCCCCCGCCAGGCCGAGCGCCGCCTTGGGTCGGCCCAGCAATGCGAGAATATCCGCCAGGCGACGCCGCTCGGCGACGGGCGTGCCCTTGGCATAGTCCAGGAGCGTGTCGGGGCGACGAACGGCATCGATGATCGCGAGGCGCAGCGCGATCCGCTGCTGGATCAAAGAGTCGCGTTCCAGCGCGACCGCCCGGCGATAAAGCGGAACCGCCTCGACCACTCGGCCCAACGCGTCGAGCAGTTCGGCCTTCAGGCGATAGCCGTCCGCCCCCGCCTCGGCCGCCAGCGCCGCATCGACCGCCGCCAGCGCACAATCCCGGTCCCCGTCCTGCCAGAGCAGTTCGGCGCGCAGCCGTCCCGCCGCCGCACGCGCCGCCGGCGATCCGCTCCGCGTCAGCGCCTCCAGCCGGGTCAGGACGGATGCCAGTTCGCCGCGCCGCACGCTCGCGCGGTACAGCCGGTCCGCCGCCGCCGCATCCGTGCGGTTCGCCGTCACCAATGCGGACAGGTCTTCACCCGCCTGCGCCCGCGCCCAGGATGGACAGGTCAGGCTGGTCGACAGCGTGAGCGCGAGAAACAGCGGTCGCAAGGCCGCCCGGCGGGGGGAGAAGCGGATCATCGTATTCCTGCGGTGCGGCGCGTGGGCCAGCGCCGATAGCCAATGTCGAACAGATAGAGCGCCAGCGCGACCAGCGCGAGCCACGGCCAGAGGTCGATGGCGCGCAGGCCGCCGATCCGCTGCACCACCCCTGTTGCGACGGCGGGATCGTCGCGATGCCATCCCCCGGTGCGCGTCGACAGCGTGGCCAGTGGCAGCGCCATGAAGTCCGCCATCGCATCGACCGGCCGAACGTCGGAATGAGCGGGGTCGGCAGCGCGTGCGACATCGTGGCCGTCGCGCACCTCGACGCGCGCGACCGCCCCGCCCGGCCAGGCGATGTCGGCCTTAAACAGGCCCGGCGCGCGTTCCTCGACATCCCGGATACGGCGCAGCGGCCGGCCATCGGCATCGACCAGCATGATCGTGGGCACCCCGCCACCGACACTGTCGGCGCCGGAACGCCGTACGGTGACGGTCAGCCGGTCGAAGCGACGGGTCGTGTCGACCGCCAGATCGGCCTGAGTCCGCGCGGTCACCGCCAGCAGCCGCGCCAGCCAGCGCCCATAATCCGACCAACCGCGCCAGCTCGCCGTGCCCACGCCCAGCGGCTCGGTCATCATCGCCGTGACGCGGCCGCTGCCCACGGGCCAGCTCGACACGATCGGGTCGCCGCCATCGGTGCGCAACAGCGTCTCGGCCTCCGCCCGCGCGCGCGTCTGGACATAACCCGACAGCGGCGGCGGTGCGCTCAACCGGGCGCCGTCCGACCAGCCCGCCGGCGCCTGCCGACGTACCGCCACCCGGCCGCTGCGATAACCGGGATCGGGCCGGGTCTGCGGCTGCTTGAAATCGATCTCGACCAGATTGAATTCGTCGGGCACCGAATAGAAGCGGCCGCGTCCCACCCGGGCCCAATCGGCCATGCTCTTCTCGTCATCGACCTGCCCGCCGACCGCGACGGTCGAGACGTTGATCCGGTTCTCCGCGATATGGCGCAACAGCTGCTGGTACCGGTCCTCGGCCACCCCGCCATCCGAGATGACCAAGATGTGCTTGTAGCGCGCGTCGAGGTCCTTCAGCCCGTAGAACGCCTCCTGTAGCGCGGGGAACAGGACGCTGGCCCCCTGCGCCTGCATCCGGCCGATCGCGCGCTCGACATCGGGCAGGTCGGTCGCGTGATGCATCGGCACCGACCATTGGCGCGCGCCATAGAACTCGACCACGCCGACCCAGTCATTGCCGTTCAGCTTGCGCACCGTCTGGCGCGCGACCTGCTTGGCGAGGTCGAGCCGATCGCCCTGCATCGACCCCGAACTGTCGATCACGATCGCCAGCGCGACGCTGGGGCGGATCTGCTTGTCCTGCGCGCGCGCGGTGACCGGCAGCGCGGCGCCCAGCGGCGTCCCGGCATAGCCCCCCGCCCCGAACGCCGCCATGCCGCCCGACACGAACAGGCCGGTCCCGTCGCGCGCCACCGCGCGGTTCAGACGCTGCTGGACCAGCGCCGGCAGCTGCGCGGCGGGCAGGTCGTCGACCATCACCACCGGCCAACGCGCCGGATCGACCCCGCCCGACAGCGTGGCGGGCGCGCGCTGGTCGACGATGAAGCTGCGGCCGAGCAGTTGCTGGAGCCGCGCCGCGGCGCCCTGTTGCCGCTCGCCCAGATACAGAAGACGGCGTGGCGCCTGGATCGCCGCCAGCGTCTCGAAGCCCCCGTCTCCGTCGAGTTCGACGCGAAGCGGCAGGAACCCGGCGCGATCGGTGGGAATGTCCAGCGGGACATGGGCTTCCCCCTCCACTGTGAAGGGACTGCCGCCGGCCAGCCGCCGGCCGCCGCTGAACACGGCGAGGCTGTGGGGCCCACCATCGCCCTCCACCACGACATCGGCGCGCAGGGTCTCGCCCGCCCGCGCCGGTGCCATCCGCACGTCCGCGATGAACGCGGCACGCGGGGCTGCGGGAACCGCGACGCTGTTGACGGGGATCCGGCGCGCGATCAGCGCGGCAATCCCGTCTTGCCAATGGCTGTCGGTCGACAGGCCGTTGCCGATTACCGTCACCGCGCCGCCTGAGCCGAGCGGGATCGCGTCCGCCGCTGCGCGCAGCGCGTGCGACAGCGATCCGTCCGATATGATGCGGCGTCCCTGGCTGGTCCCACCCAGCTGGATCACCACCGACCTGGCATCGCGGGGCGCGGTCGCCATCACCCGGCCCAGCGCACGCCGCGCCGCCGCCTGCCCCGCCGTCCCCAGAACGGCACGCTGGTCCAGGATATAGACCTGACGCCCCGCACCGGCGCGCCGCACCAGACTGGGCTGCATCATCGCCAGGATCAGGCAGGCGAATACCGCCGCCCGCAACGCCGCCTGCCCCCAGCGCGGCCGCGTCCGCATCGGCCACCAGAGCAGCGGCGGGACGAGCAGGAACAGCCAGGCGGCAGTCGGATAGAGAAAGGTGATGCTCACGTCCGTCCGGCCCTCAAGGAATTGCGCGCCGCTGCACCAGCCACCACTCGACGCCGAGCAGCGCGCCCGCCGTGAGCAGCAACAGCACGAACGGCAGGTCGGACGGCCACACGCCGCCGCCATGCGTCACCGCCGGGCGCGCGCTCGTGTCTGCGGCGGCCAGCGTGGTGGCGCGATCGGTCAGCGATGGGGGGATTTCGTTCTTGTCCGTCGGCGCCGCCAGCGGGTCGTTATCCCCCGCCGCCTGGACGACGGAACGCCATGGCTGCCGGCCCGCGAGCCAATGGAGACTGCGGCTGACGAAGATCGGCATGGCGGGGCTCTGTATGAACGGCGAGGGCGGGGCGAACATCGCGCGCCAGGCCGTGACCCGGCGCTGCGGCGCATCGCGGACGTCCACGCCGACCGGGCGGCGCAGCGCGTCGGCCAGCGCCCCGGCATCGAGCTGGGCCAGCCCCAGCGTATCCAGACGCGTCGCGACCGCGCCGCGTTCGGCTTCGTCTGGCCCGGCGAAGGTAAAGGCCTGCGCCGCCGCGTCGGACAGAACGAGCGCGGGCCGCCCCGCTCCTTCGGTCGAACGGGCGTCCCCGACGACCAGTCGGGCCTTCGCCGCCGGAACCACCGTCAGCGACGGGTCCGCCGCCACCGCCGCCCGGATGGCGGGCGGCGTACCGTCCAGCAGCGCGATCCCGATCGGGCGGCGGTCCGGCACACGGATCGCGGCCTGGTCATCCGCGGTGAAGCCATCGCCCCGGCGCAGCGTCACGCCGACCACGCCGCCGGCCGCGTCGATATCGCGCGCGATATAGCGACCGCCGCCCAGCGCCTCGATCCGTGCCGGCGTGAAGCCGCGCCCATCGACCGTCCAGCGCAGGTCCGCCATGGTCGGCGCCGGGGCATCGGCCGCTGCCACCGTGACCAGCAGGTCCGCCTTGCCGACCTGGCCCGACGCCGCCGGGGTCACCCCAAGTGCGACGATGCCGCGATTACCGGGCACCGGATCGGCCAGATAGCCGTAACGCAGCGCCGCCGACCGGGGCACCGCCCGCGCCGCGCCCCAAGCGCCGTAATAGCGTATCGTGGCCGTGCTCGCCCCTTGCATCCAGGTCCTGAAATCCGAGGGCCTGGGTTCGGCCGACACCATGTCCAGCCGCCGTGACAGCAGGGACACGCTCTCCCCCGGCGCGAGCAGGCGGGTGCCGACCGCATCGCCCAGGATCACCTCCCGGCGATCGGCCGGGGTGGCCCGCACATCGGCAAGCAATGCCCGCTTGGCAGCCGCGAGGTCGCCGCCCGCTGTCAGGAGCGCCGAATTGTCGAGATAGAAGCGCTGCATGCCACCCTCCGCCGGGCTCGGGGACCATTGCGGATGCGCCGCCGCGATCCACAGCAGCAGCGCGATCGCAAGGATCAGCAGATAGGCCAGCCAATAGCGGAACCGGCCGCCCAGCACACGCACCGGCGCGTCGCGCATCGCCTGCGCCCACAGGCCCGCCGTGGGCAGCCGCAGCACCCGACGCCGGGCGCGAAGCCGCTGCAGCAGGAAAACGATCCCCGCGAGCGCGACCATGCCCGCCAGCGTCACCGGCCAGCCGAACTGGGTGAAGCTCATGGCAGCACATTCCCCTTGGCCAGCATCGGCATCAGCTGGTCGAGCACGTCGGCATCGGCGTCCATGCGGATCAGCGTGGCGCCGCGCCGCCGCGCGAAGGCATCGAGGCTGTCGGCGAAATCGCGATAGGCGACGCGATATCGCTCGATCAGGTCGGGCGTCACCGTCACGCTCGCGCCGTCATGCTCGCCATCCTCGATCACCAGATCGCCGTCCAGGTCGGGGAGCAATGTCGGGTCGGCATCCCAGGCGCGGGTCATCTGTACCAGCAACAGCCGGTGCGGCAACGTCTCCAGCGCCTCCAGCACGCCGTCCACCCCGTCATCGTCGAAGAAGTCGGAGACCAGGATCACCAGCCCCCGGCGCAAGCGCATCGTCGCCAGCTTCCCCACCGCCGCCGCCAATCCTGTCCGCCCCGCCGCCGTCTGGTCCGCCAACGCCCGTGCGACACGCGCGATGCCGCCCTTGCCCGACACGTTCCGCATGGCGGTGCCCATATCGCCCCCCACCGTCATCAGGCTGACCGCGTCATGCTGCCCCAGCGCGGCGGCGGCGAGCGCCAGCACACTTCGCATCGCGGGGCCGATGCGCGGCGGGCTCTCGACGAACATGCTGTGCGATACGTCCAGCAGGATATAGACCGGCAGGTCCTGCCGCTCCTCGAACACCCGGACGAACGCCTTGCCGAGCCGACGATAGATGTTCCAGTCGATCGCGCGCAGATCGTCGCCCGCGACATAGGGTTTGAAGTCGGCGAAGTCCGATCCCTGCCCGCGCGCCGCCGTTCGCTGATCGGCGAGGCGGCCGCCCTTTTGCGCCGCCGCGATGCGCAGCGTCAGGGCATTCACCCGTTCCAGGAAGACGGGGTCGAACAGTTCGTCGAAGCCGGGCGCGGCGGACGGGCTCATCGTTCCACTCCCGGCCGGGCGAAATAGCGTTCGAGTAGACGATCCTCCTGCGCGCTGCGGTTCCGTTCGGCCACGGTCGCGCCCGGTCCCCGCCCCACGCCGCGCGACTGGGCGGCGACCATGCCCGATGCCATGGCGCGCGGCGGCGCGTTGCGGGTCGTGCTGCTGACCGCGCCGGCATTGACCGTCCCGATCACCCGGTCCTCCATGGGCACCGCGAGCATCAACGCGGACGATCCGCGTGCACGCTTCACCCCTTCCTGCCCGTCGCCGCGATTGGATCCCTGTTGCCCATTGTTGCTGGCGCGCCCCGAACTGCCCGACCCTTGCGATTGCTGGCCCGACTGTTGCCGGTTGCGCGCGCCGGACGGCTGTTGATCCTGGTTCCCCCCCGGATTGCGCGGGGCGGGCGGCGCGCCGGCCGGCGCGGACAGACCCGCCGCCGCGCTGTTCTGCGCGCCCTGTGGCGGCGTGGCGCGGCTTTCGGGCGCGGTCGCCTGAACGTCACCGGACGGCTTCGCATCCCCCTCGCGCTGCTCGCCCGTGCCCCGGCCTGGCTGTTGCGCGCCGTCCGCCTTGCCCATGGCCCCGGCGGCCTCGCGGCCCCCCGCCCGCCCGGTCCCCGACGCGGCC
>NZ_JBNNOB010000008.1:0-49538 GCF_050274375.1 Sphingomonas sp. NPDC019816 | reverse complement strand
CACTGGACGGCGCCGAACTGCGCGGCCGGGTTGCGAGCTTCTCGCCAGGCACGGGCGCGCAGTTCTCGCTCATCCCGCCCGAGAATGCGACCGGGAACTTTACCAAGATCGTTCAGCGAGTGCCCGTGCGGATCAGCATTGAAGCCGGGCCGGAGGCGCGCCGGGTGCTGCGTCCCGGCCTGTCGGTCGAGGTCACGGTCGACACGATCAGCGCAAAGGGAAGTCGTGACCGGATCGAGCAGGAAACCGAGCGGCTGAAGCGCGACGAGACGCAGGGCTCGCGCTGATGGCGTCCGAACGCGCCGGCCTGCGCGACTGGCTCGCCGTTGCGGCGGGCACGATCGGGTCGTTCATGGCGCTGCTCGACATCTCGATCGTCAATGCGGCCTTGCCCACCATTCAGGGCGAGATCGGCGCGAGCGGCACCGAGGGCACCTGGGTCGCGACCTCCTATCTCGTGGCAGAGATCGTCATGATACCGCTCAGCCCCTTTCTCGTGCGCCTGTTCGGCCTGCGCAACTTCCTTCTGGGGGCAGCGGTCAGCTTCACTGGCTTTTCCATCGTGTGCGGGATCTCGACGACGCTGCCGATGATGATCGCTGGCCGCGTGGGCCAAGGCTTCACCGGCGGTGCACTGATCCCGACCGCCATGACCATCATCGCGACACGGCTGCCGCCGTCGCAGCAGCCGATCGGCACCGCCGCGTTCGGCGGCACCGCAATCCTTGGTCCGGTGCTCGGGCCGATCATCGGCGGTTGGCTCACCGACAATTACAGCTGGCATTACGCCTTCTTTCTAAATGTGCCGGTCTGTGCAGGGCTTGTCCTCCTCCTGCTGTTCGGGCTCAAGCACGAGCATCTGCGGCTCGACCAGCTACGCCATGCCGACTGGTTCGGGATCGCGGGACTCGCGATCGGCCTGGGTGCGCTCACCGTCATGCTCGAGGAGGGGCAGCGCGAGATGTGGTTCGAGTCCGCCATGATCGTGAAACTCGCGATCGCCACGGTCTTCGGCTTCGCGCTCATCACGATCGGACAGGTCCGCTCCGCGCATCCCGTGCTCAAGTTGTCGCTGATCTTCAGCCGCTCCTTCGGTAGCGTATTCGTCCTCAGCCTCATCATCGGCGTCGTGCTCTACGGCGTGACCTTTCTCATCCCCCAGTTCCTCTCGTCGATGGCGGATTATAGCGCGCTGCAATCGGGCAAGGTGGTCTTCGTCTCCGGTATCCCCGCCCTGATGCTGATGCCGTTCCTGCCGCTAGCGTTCAAATATCTTGACGTTCGCCTGGCGGTTTTCGTCGGCATGACGCTGATCGGCGTCAGCTGCGCCATGGACTGGCACCTCACCGCGCAGTCGGCTGGGGGCGACCTGACGGGTTCACAGCTCGTCCGGGGCTTCGGGCAGATCTTCGCCATGATGTTCCTCAACCAGGCAGCGATCAGCGCTGTGGCACCCGAGGATGCCGGCGATGCGTCCGCGCTGTTCAACGCGGGGCGCAACCTCGGCGGATCGATCGGCCTCGCCCTGATGGCGACCCTCCAGGACCGGCAGACTTTCCTCCATTTCAACCGGCTGGGTGAGACGGTGTCGGCCAATGCGGCCACCACGCAGGAATGGTTCGCTAAAGCCATGGTCATGCCGTCCGGCGAAGCCGGCGCGTATCGGCAGCTCGCCGGTCAACTTCTCGAACAGGCTACCGTCATGGCCTATAACGACCTGTTTTTTGCGCTGGGCGTCGCGATCGCGATCACGACGCCGCTGGCGCTGTTCCTCCGCCCGATCTCCTCCGACACGCAGATGGCGATGCACTGATGAAGCGACTTGGCTGGGCCATTCTCCCCGCACTCCTGACCGGATGCGTCGTCGGCCCCAACTATGGAGGCCCGCCGGGCGTTGCGAGCGGCGAGCGCGCCGGATCGACATTTCGCCGCGCGGATCAGGCCGTCACGTCACCGCAGACCCCTGTCGCACGCTGGTGGGAAGGCATGGGCGACGCGCAGCTCACGATGCTGATCGACCGGGCGCTTGCCTCCAATCCGGACGTGGCGATCGCCGAGGCGCGCATCCGCAAGGCGCGCGCCAGCTTGCGCGAACAGCGCGCGAACCAGCTTCCCACCGTCTCGGCGTCAGGCACTGCGATCGTCGCCGATCTTCCCGCAGGCTCGCTCGCGCTGCCGACGCAAGGCGAGCAATCCGATCGTATCAGGGCCGAGTTCTATAATGCCGGCCTGGACGCATCGTGGGAGATCGATCTGTTCGGCGCGCGACGCCGCGCTGCCGAAGGTGCCGAGGCCCAGGCTCAGGCGGCCGAAGCCAATAAAGCTGATGCGCAGGTTCGTCTGTCGGCGGAGGTTGCCCAGAATTATGTGACTCTGCGCGAACTTCAGCAGCGCCTGATCCTGGCTCGCCGCTCCGCGCAGCTTCAACAGCGATCACTCGCCCTGCTTCAACAGCGCGAACAACGCGGTGCATCGTCGCGCGACGAGGTGGTTCGGCTGAAGACCGAGCTGACCCGCACGGAGGCCGGGCTGTTGCCGCTCGAGGGACAGATCGCGACCACGCTCGACCAGCTTGCCCTGCTCACCGGCGACGAGCCCGGAACACACGATGCCTTGCTGTCCACTCCTGCCCCGATCCCGATGATCCCAGGAACTGTCGCGATCGGCGACCCGGCCGCGATGCTGCGACGCCGGCCTGACATTCGCGCAGCCGAGCGGCAGCTGGCGGCATCGAACGCGCAGATCGGGGTCAACGTCGCCCGGCAGTTCCCATCGGTCAGCATTATGGGGATCATCGGGCTCGGTGGTCCCAATATCGCCGATGTGGTTGATCCTGACAGCGTCGCGGGCCTGCTCCTGCCGCGGATCAGCTGGAGCTTTCTCGACTTCGGCCGTAATCGTGCCCGGGTCGAGCAGGCGCGGGCTGACCGAGACGAGGCGGAAGCACAATACCGCAAGGCGGTTCTCGGCGCGCTGTCTGATGCTGAAACCAGCCTGACCCGCTTCGGCAATCAGCGCCGTAACCTGTTTTCGTCTGTCGCGAGCCGTAACGGTGCCAGACAGTCAGCGACCTATGCCGGGCAGCGATATGCACAGGGAGCGATACCGCTGACCACGTCCATCGATGCCGAACGCGCGGCGCTGGCTGCCGACCAGTCAGTGCTGGAAGCGACCGGCGAACTTGATCGTGCCTTTATCGCCCTCCAAAAGGCGATGGGACTTGGATGGAGCCAGCAGTGACAGTCTTGCAGCGATGCGAGGGGAGGGCACCGACCGCGTGACGGCTCCGCTTCTGCCGCCTCCTGCCCAGTATCTGCGTGATGACGCGATCAGGGGAGGAATGGATCTGATGTTCTTTGCCCACAGATCCCATCTGGCGCATGCCGACGCCGAGCTGGCAACGCGTACCCTCGGACGGGCGCATCACCGCGCCCTGTACTTCCTCGGCAGGTACCCGGAAATCTCAGTCAGCGAACTACTGGACGTTCTCTGCGTCACAAAGCAATCGCTCGGCAGGGTAATGCGGGATTTGATAGACCGCGGGCTAGTCTGCGGACGTGTCGGGGAGCGCGATCGACGGCAGAAGCTGCTGTCGCTCACCGACGAGGGACGTGCGCTCGAGCACGCGCTGTTCGAGGAGCTCAGGCGTAACATGGCGAACGCGTATCAGGCGGCAGGAGAGACAGCCGTCACGGGCTACTGGATCGTAATGCAGCATCTCATGCGCGGTGAAGCACGGGACCAGTTCCGCAGGCTGCACTCCCGTCAATAATCGCCATAAACAGGTACCGGACCAGGTCTAAAGGGGGCTTCATCGACCTGGCCCGGTGGGTATCACCTATCCTGCAAGCCCGGAGGGAGTAAGCGACTTGCCGGTGGTGAGCTCGTTTTCCAGCACCGGGACCGCGGTGCCGGCGACCTGCTGCAGCGCCGGGTCGGTCCCGTCCTGCGCGTAACCCTTGTGCACGGCCCAGGCGGCCTGCTGAACCTGCGCGGACTGCGTCAGATACAGATTGTCAAAGGCGCTCTTGGGCGCCTTCTGGAGCAGCTTGAGGAGGGCAGCGCGGTCGGCGGACAGGCTCGAGGACGGCGCCTTGATCGTGCGCTGATCATTCTTCAGCGCCGCCAGCAGCGCCTTGTGGCTGCTCTGCGTTTCCGCCAGCACGCGCTTTGCATAGGCCTTGACGTCGTCTCTCTGCGCGCGCGTCGCGGCAAGCTGCGCGGCCTTGATCTGGTAAAGGTTCGCATCGGCCGCAGCGAGCACGTAATTGGGTCCGCTCTGGCTCGCGATCGGCGAGACGCCGACGTCAGCGCTGGTCATTGTTCCCGAAGTGGCGGGCGAAACGGCCTGCGCCAGCACTGGTACCGGCGCCAGGGTGAGCAGCGCAGCGACAATCGCAATCTTCATCGAGGTTCTCCGTTGGTGTTGTCAGGCATTGACCGAAATCAACGGGTCGAACGATAAGGAAACGGAACGGTTCCCTTTCTTGCGACGCACCTCGGCGCTCTGCTGGAGAGGTGGCCGCTCGGACGTCTGGAGGTACGCGGCGATGATGAACATGGCGGCTCTTGAAGCCGTTCCAATGCCGGTTAAGTCGAAATCTGAAGCGGCAGACCGAATTGCGAGGTTTTCCTTGCGCAAAAGCGACGTCTCCCGCGCCTCGATCGTGTTCGCTCTGCTCTGCGTTGCCATCCTCACTGGCTGCGACCGAACTCCTCGCGAGGCGCCTCCGCGAGCGAAGGACACGATCAGCGTACCGCCGCAGACCTCCACCATCGACGTGCCGATCGTCGCGGACCTGGGCAAGCTGGCGGCAACTCTCGAAAAGGCGGTTCCGCGTCGCCTTTGGTCAATCGACAAGCCGGAGCAGACCTGCGTCCCGCCGAAGAAGGTCAAGATCCTCTTTGCGAGAATTAAGACGCCCGCGATCCGGTGCCGCATCACGGGCACCGTAGTCCGAGGGCCGTTGGTGCTGGAGGGCTCGGGCAAAACGATCACCGTCACCATGCCGCTTCACGCCGCGATCAGCGCCCGGGACGTGGGAGGCGTGCTCAGCCGGGAAACAGCCGAGGCGGACGCCCGCGTTCGGGCAGTAGCCAGGCTCGACATCGCCGGCGACTGGTCGCCGCGCGCAACGGTATCGATCGCCTACGACTGGACCGACGAGCCGCACGTCGACTTCCTGGGCCAGCGTATCGAGTTCACCAGCAAGGCCGACGCCAAGCTCGCCGGCGTCGTCGCGCGCCTGGAGCACACTCTGCCGCAGGAGCTCGGCAGATTGCAGCTGCGCGAGCAGATCGCGCAGGTGTGGGGCGCGGCGTTCACCTCCGTCCAGCTGAACCGGGCGAACCCGCCGGTGTGGATGCGGATCACTCCCCGACAGTTGAGCTACGGAGGCTACACTATTTCGCGCAATCGGGTGAACCTGGCGCTGGGGCTGACGGCGGGGACGGAGACCTTTGTCGGCGATCGGCCGCCTGATCCGCAGCGCCAGCCGCTCCCCGCCATGACGCGCATGCAGCCTGGACCCGGCCGCATCCTGTTCGCCATACCCGTCATCGCCGACTATCGTCAGCTGGAGCCGGTGCTCGCAAAGGCATTGGTGAAGCGTTCCCGCCGCCCCTTCGAGGTGCCCGGTGTCGGTGCGGTGCGCGCGCAGTTTTACCAGGTGACCATCTACGGCACGACGGGCGGCAAGATCGCGGTCGGGCTCCGCTTCAGTGCGGCAGCCGAAGGCGGGGAGCCTTCGCGGGGCACGATCTGGCTTACCGCCACGCCGCGCAACGCCGTCAATGATCGCCGTGTCGCGTTTGACGATCTCACCGTCGCAGGTGTGACCGACTCGGTCCGAACAAGCCTGCTTCTGAAGCTCGTCAACGCCCCCGGCATCTCCAGCACCGTGTCCGCCGCGCTGACGCAGAACTTCGAAAAGGATTTCGACGAGCTGCTCGCCAAGATCACCCGTGCGATCGACGAGAAGCGGATCGGCGACCTGATCGTGCGCGCCCACATCACGGACGTGCGCACGGGCCAGCTGAAGGCGGCGGGGCAAGGCGTGTACCTTCCCGTATGGGGGCGCGGCACGGCCACGATCCGCCTTGCTCCACGATAGAGGACGCCCGACCTCACGACGGCAACCGGCACGGACCGGCGCATTGCCCTTGCATCGGCCTGGCGGCATGTCTCCATCCCATGAGAACTCGTATAAAGATTTGCTGCATCGCCTCGCCGGATGAAGCGCGGATCGCGATCGCCGCGGGGGCGGATGCGCTGGGGCTGGTAGCACGCATGCCCTCTGGTCCCGGTCCGATCTCCGACAGGGCGATCGCAGAGGTGACGGCGCTCGTGCCACCGCCGGTGGCCACCTTCCTGCTGACATCCGAGACGACCGCCGACGCCATCTCCGCCCATGTCCGCGCGACCGCTCCGTCGGCGGTCCAGATCGTGTCGCACATCGATCCCGCGGAGTCGGGCAAGCTGGCAGCGCTGGAGCCGCACGTCCGCCGGATACAGGTCATCCACGTCGAAGGGCCGGAAGCGCTACAGCTGATCCCGGCCTATGAGCCTTGCGTTCATGCCTTCCTGCTCGACTCCGGCAGGCCCAACGCCCCGGTCGCTGAGCTGGGCGGAACCGGCCGCGCGCATGACTGGGCGGTCAGCGCCGCTTTCGTCCGTGCGACCGAGAAGCCGGTGTTTCTTGCCGGGGGCCTGACCGCCGCTAACGTGGCGGAAGCGATCGGGCAGGTTCGCCCCTATGGTGTCGACCTGTGCTCCGGCGTCCGGACGGGTGGTCAGCTCGACCCGCAGAAGCTGTTCGCCTTCGTCACCGCGGTCCAGCAGATCGACCGGGAAATGGCGCGGGCGATGTGACGGCACTGGCACCGGCGTGAACGCCTTCCTCCGCCGGAGTCCTGTGCAGTTAAGGTTAGCTGTGACGGCCTGCAATGATGATCGGTTCGACGCGAGATAAAGGGCGCACTCTGGCGCATAGTCTGTGAGACCGTCGAGGTGCTTGGGCGCACGTTATTCGAGAACCAGCGTACGATCTTTGAGACGGACGCGAGACGGTCATCAGTCAGCGCACGCTTTGTGAGACCTTCAAATCGGCACCGGCGACGCGCATCCGTCGCTGGACTGTGCGCATGTTACGATCGTGAGAGCCCCATTGATGTGACGCCGAGTTAGCGGCTATCGCCTTCGGACCCACTGAATTGGTGTTCATTGGACCGCTTAATCACAGCATGTAGCCGATATCCGAAGCCCCGGACGGATAAGCGAACATGGTCGATTTCAGATCGTCGGCCGTCAGACCATGCCGGATCGCGAGCGCGAACAGATTGATGACCTCGTCCACATGCGGTCCGACCAGGTGAGCCCCGAGCACCCGGTCGTCGCCTTCATCGACCATCACCTTGAACCCATAAACCGGTTCGGCCGCTTGCCGCGCGGAGTACCAGTTGGGGACCAGATTGCTTTTCACGCGGAAGCGCAGGCCCCGCTCGCGCGCTTCGGCTTCGCTGAGCCCGACCGAAGCGATGGGAGGAAGCGTGAAGGCGACGCTGGGGATACCCCGATAGTCCGGGCGGAGGTGGTTGCCTTCGAGCATGTTGCCGGCGACGACCTTGCCGTCATGGCTCGATACCGGCGTCAGCGGAGGCCCCATCTGGGCCGCGTCGCCGGCAGCATACACCGCCGGGTTGGAGACGCTTTGCAGATGCTCGTTGAGCGTGAGGCGGCCCCGCTCGTGTGCGATCCCCGCCGCATCGAGGTCGAGTGCTTCGAGCGCCGGGCGTCGCCCGGCAGCATGGACGATCAGATCGGCCGCGAAGCTCTTGCTCACCCCGCCCGTGGAGGCGCGAACCGAGAAGCCGTCGCCTGTCTTGTCGATCGCCTCGACCTCCGTATCGAGCTGCACGTCGATCCCCGCATCGCGCAGGCGGGGCATCAGCCAGCCGACCAGATCGGGGTCGAAGCCGGTCAACATGCGCGGCCCGCGTTGGAGGATGGTCACTTGCGCCCCGGCGTTCGCCGCGATTGTAGAGAACTCCGCCGCGATGTATCCACCCCCGACGATCACGATGCGCCGGGGCAGGCTCTCAATCGCCAGGAACGCCTCATTGTCGATGACGTGCTCTTCGCCGGGCAAGCCGAGCGGGACCGGTTCGGCACCGCTGGCAACAAGGAAATGGCCGCCAACCAGCGTCTTTCCCTCCACGACGAGGCTGTTCGCGCCGGTGAAGCGAGCCGGGCCGTGGTAGGTATCCACCCCGGCCTCATGGTAGCTTCGTTCATGTTTCCCCGGCACCGGATCAGTGAAGGTGCGCTTGAACGCCATCAACTCGCGCCAGTCGATGCAGTCCTTTCCCACCACGCCGTTGCTCCGCATCCGGCGCGCGTCGTCGATCACAGCGGCCCCGTGGCGTAGCATCTTTTTCGGATCGCAGCCGCGCAGGGCGCAGGTGCCGCCATAGGGTCGGCAGTCGATCACGGCGACGCTCTTGCCGGCCTTGCGAACGCGCATGGCCGCTACCCGCGCGGCAGTTCCCGCGCCGATGACGACCAGATCATAGGTGTCGGGCACGAGCTTCTCCTTGGCGTGGTTCAGGTTCCCCGGCTGGCGTGCCGTCAGGCGCAGCAGCTCGCCGTTGATCCCGACGCGCGCGCTTCCTGTATCGGGGGACAGGGCACGTCACCGAAGGAGCAATAAACGCAACAGTCCCCGGCGTTGGGGCGAAGCACCGCGGCGCAGCCTTTGCAGTCGTAGAAGAACTGGCACGCATCGGTCGGCATGGTGTCGGTCGATTGGTGGCCGCACTTGGGGCAGGTCAACGTGGAGGTGAGCAGCATTACAACACCCAATTCATGAGGATAGGCTCGATCGAGCCCCAGATAGCGGCCAGGCCGACCAGCACAGTTGCCGCAATCAGGAGGCCGACGATCCGGCGCGACCTGACATCAACCGCACAGGCGTCCCCCGGCGCACAGGCCGTCTCGCGCTTGCGCCACCACATGGCCCAAGCGACCACGAGCGCGACCGCGCTCAGCACCAGAAGCGGCGCGCGAATGCTCGCCAGCCCTACGAAGCTGCCGGCGAGCCCAGCACCCACGCCGAGCGAGGCGAGCGCGAGTGGCAGAACGCAGCAGGCCGCGGCGGCCGTGACCGCGCCCAGGCCCAACGCAGCCGCTATTGATGCGACACCCCGGACGGGCGGCCCACCCGGTGTTGAGGGTTGCCTTGCGACGGTATCCGTCATTATCTGTTCCTCGATGGGATCGGATTGCTGAACCGCCGCCCCGGAGGCGAAACAAGATCGAGAATCGACACCCCGATCATCAACACCAGCCCCGCATACAGCACCCATTCCGCCCGAACGCCGCGAAGCGACATCAGCAGGGCGGCGATGAGAACAAGCACAGGTCCAGTGACGCCTAACGCTAGGCGCAGCCAGGTCTTGTGACGAAGGCCGGTGCGGAGGTTCGCCGCCAATACGATGAGCGCGGAGAGCGGCAGAACGTATCGGATAAAGGGGCCTTCATACTGGCTCAGAAAACTCAGGCCGATCCCGGCACCGAGACTGCCAAGGGCGGGAAAGCACGCCGCACAGCCGAACGAGGCGATGATCGCGCCGATCACACCCGTTTTATCGGCCGTTCGCGTTAGGGAGTCCTCAGTAGGCACAGCCGTTCCTTTCACCCGCTCCGCCGCAGCGACTCACCGCGCTCGCCTTGGCTCCTCGACAGGATCATAGTCGAAACCTTATATGCACCCTCCAGCAACTGTAGGGTCAAGGGCCGTGGCTCTGAAAATCGGCGACCTCGCCAAGGCGACCGGCACAAAGGTGCAGACGATCCGCTATTATGAGGAGATCGGCTTGCTGCCCGCGCCGGCGCGCACCGAAGGCAACTACCGGACCTATGCTTCGGCGACCCTTCGCCGGCTGTCATTCATTCGCCGCTCGCGCGGCCTTGGTTTCAGTCTCGACCAAGTGCGAGAGCTGCTGGGCTTGGCCGACCATAGCGATTGGTCCTGTGCCGCGGTCGAGACGATCGCGCGCGAGCACAGGGCGGCGATCGAGCGCAAGATCGCCGACTTGGCAGCCCTGGATGGCGAGCTGGCGCGTATCATCGACCGATGCGGACACGGCACCGTTGCCGAGTGCGGCATCCTTGAAGCCCTGTCTCCTGCCTAAGACGGCAGTGCATTACCGCTTCTCCCAACAGCGCGCGCGGCTCGCAAGAAATACGTCCGGTTTCCTTGTGGTCGCAATCGGCCACCCGATCGCGGCCGTTCAGAACGAGAAAAGCCGTTGCGGAAACCAGCGTCAGAATGCAGGGTGGTAGCTGTCTTTCCTTGCGGGTGAACCGGCCTTCTCATGCTGATCGGATACGTCCGCGTCTCGAAAGCCGACGGCAGCCAGACGCTGGAGCCGCAGCGCGACGCGCTGCTCGCGGGCGGCGTCGACCCGAGCCGCATCTACGAGGACCTCGCATCGGGTCGGCACGATGCTCGGCCTGGCCTGACCGCGTGCCTGAAGGCGCTCCAGCCCGGCAACACGTTGGTGATCTGGAAGCTCGACCGGCTCGGCCGTGATCTCCGTCACCTCGTCATCACCGCAGAGGATCTGCGCTCGCGCGGGATCGGGCTGAAGGTGCTGACGGGTGCCGGCGCGCAGATCGACACGACGACCGCCAATGGCCGGCTCGCGTTCGGCATCTTCGCCGCATTTGCCGAGTTCGAGCGCGAGCTGATCACCGAGCGTACGCGCGCCGGGCTCGCTGCAGCGCGCGCCAGGGGCCGGTTGGGCGGGCGCCCGCGCAAGATGGACCGCTCGACGCTGCAAATGGCAATGGCGGCGATGAGCGACCGGAAGGCGGTCGCGGCTGAGGTGGCCAAGCGGCTCGGCATCACGACCACGACGCTCTACCACTACATCAACGGCGACGGCACGCCCAAGGCCCCCGGCCAGGCGCTCCTCGACGGGAAGGCGATGCCCAAACCTCCCACCCGGGCTCGCGAAGAGCGACAAGCGGCGTGACCGTCTGGCGAGCGCCCGTTCCAGCCGAGGCGCTCGCGACCCTGAAACGACGCCTCGCGGCGCTGCCGCCCCGGCACCCCGACCGCAAGG
The DNA here is from genome assembly GCF_050274375.1 of Sphingomonas sp. NPDC019816. NCBI lineage: Bacteria > Pseudomonadati > Pseudomonadota > Alphaproteobacteria > Sphingomonadales > Sphingomonadaceae > Sphingomonas > Sphingomonas sp. NPDC019816. The sequence goes on along the minus strand of NZ_JBNNOB010000008.1, from coordinate 38,411 downwards.
AGATGATGGCGTCGACCTGCCGGCTCTACGCCGTGTCGCGCGCCACCCTGTACCGTGCGCTACGCGGCGAGCACCGTCCCCGCGACGCGCACCGCTCCGATCGCGGGCACGCGCGCGTCATGGGCGACGGCGAGATCGAACACTGGTGCGAGATCGTCGCTGCGGTGAAGAAGAGCACCACCAACAGGAAGGGCCGCCACCTCTCGACCGCGCGGGCGCTCAGGCTGGTCGAGGAGCATGGGGTCCACACGCCCGATGGCCATCGCAAGCTCGCGCCCGGGTTGCTCACCATCTCGACCCTCAACCGACATATGCGCCGGCTCGGGTATGACCACGCGCGCCTGACACGAGAGCCCGCGGCCGTCCGTTTCCAGGCGGAGCACGCCAACGACCTGTGGCACTTCGACCTGAGCCCGTCCGACCTGAAGCAACTCGCGGTTCCCCCGCCCTGGGTCGACCTGGAACGGGGCGGCGCGCCCACGCTGATGCTGTTCTCGGTCGTCGATGACCGGTCGGGGCTCGCCTACCTCGAATACCACTGCGTATATGGTGAGGATGTCGAGGCGGCGCTCGGTTTCCTGTTCCGCGCCATGTCGGCCAAGCCGGACGGCACGACCAACCCGCTCCAGGGTATCCCCAAGCAACTCCACCTCGACAACGGCCCCGTCGCGAAGTCAGCCGTGTTCAAGCGGGTAATGGAGAGCCTGGACGTGATCGTCACTCCGCACATGCCGGCCGGATCGGACGGTGCGCGCACGACCGCACGCGCCAAGGGCAAGGTCGAGCGGCCGTTCCGGACGGTGAAGGAGGCGCACGAGACACTCTACCATCATCACCAGCCCGACACCGAAGCCGAGGCGAACGCTTGGCTGACCCGGTTCGTCGATCGCGAAAATGCGCGCGATCACCGGCACGAGGCTCACTCGCGCGTCGATGACTGGCTTGAGCGCCAGCCCGAGGGCGGGGTCCGCGCGATGTGCGCGTGGGAGCGGTTCTGCTCGTTCGCGCGCGAGCCCGAGCGGCGCATGGTCGGGCTGGACGCGCGGGTGTCGGTCGCGGGGGTCACCTACGAGCTCGACCCCGAGCTTGCCGGCGAGGCGGTCGTGCTGTGGTGGGGGTTGTTCGACGCCGAGCTGTTCGCCGAGCATGGCGACGAGCGCTACGGTCCGTTCGATCCCGTGGGCGGCCCCGTACCGCTCCATCGCTACCGCAAGCACCGCAAGAGCAGGCGCGATGTCCGCCAGGACCGCGTCGCCGAACTCGCGACCCGCATTTCCATCCCGCGCTCCGCGCTGTCGGGTGAGCCCGACCTGATCGCGCGCGAGCCGCACCGCGCCATGCTCGCCACCCGCCCATTCGACGGTCCCGACCGGTTCGAGGAGTTGGCGTTCGCCACGCCGCTGAAGGCGCGCGCGGCGATCGCGGAAGAGCTGCGCGTGCCGCTCGGCAAGCTCAGCGCGGACGACCTCCAATTCATCGCCGACCTGCTCGCCCGCACGCTGGTCCGCGCGGAGGTGATGGTCGCCATCCGCGAACGGTTCCCGCCCGGCCGCGCCCATGCGGGATGAGGAGCCTGCCCCATGCTGACCGAAGTCATGCACCACTACCGGCTTGCCCGACCGCCAGTCGATGTTGGGTTCTACGAGACTGAGCACCACAAGCAAATCGTTCACGACCTGCGTACGACGATCATGGCGGGCCGGCTGATCGCGCTCACGGCCGTGATCGGGTCGGGCAAGTCGCTGCTGGTGCGCAGGTTGCGCGAGGCGCTGGAGCGCGAGAACCGCGTTATCGTGTCGCGCGCGCTCAGCCTGGAGAAGGCCAAGATCACGGTGCCGCTGCTCGTGTCGGCGCTGTTCTACGACCTCAGCCCGGACAAGCTACCCACCATCTCGCGCCAAGCCGAGCGCCGCGAGCGCGACCTCCAGGAGCTGTTCCGCAAGGCTAAGAAGCCGGTCGCGCTCTTCGTCGACGACGCGCACGACCTCCACGCCAACACACTGAAGGCGCTCAAGCGTCTGGTCGAGCTGGTTCAGGAGGGTGGCGGGCAACTCTCGGTCGTCATGCTGGGCTACCCGCGTCTGAAGAACGACCTGCGTCGCCCCACCATGGAGGAGGTGGGTGACCGCACGACGCTGTTCGAGTTCGGAGGGCTGCGCGACCGGCAGCGCGACTTCATCGACTGGGTGCTCCGGGCTTCGCTGGAAGAGGGCGTCGAGCCCGAGGAGGTCATCACCGACGACGCGGCGACGCTGCTCGCCGCGCGGCTGAAGACGCCGCTCCAGCTCAGCCGCTACCTCGTCCGCGCGTTCGAGGCGGGGTTCGGGATCGGCGCCAAGCCGATCGACGGCACCATCGTTGACGGCGTGCTGTCGCGCCGCCTCGACGACATAGAGCCAGAGCTGAACCGGCACGGCTACGACGTGAAGGCGCTGTGCGACCAGTTCGACGCCAAGCCCGCCGAGATCAGGAAGCTCATGCGCGGCGAGCTGGAGGGTACACGGGCGACCGAACTAACGGACGAGATGCGCATCGCGGGACTGCCAATATGAACGTCTCACGTAGCGTGCGTCGCGTGGCCTGCGTCTCGCGTCCGTTTCACCCGAGGTGCGCCCGTTCTCAACTATAGTGCGCTAGAGCACGGCTTCGGTCTCACGGAGCGTGCGCCAGAATAGACCTATAATCTCGCGCCGGGCCGACCATCATTGCAGGCCGCTACAGTTAGGGGATGGCACTCGCAAGCAGTCAGCGCTGCGACCATCACAAGCCGAAGGCCAAACATGATTGGCTGGAGGAGCCGAGGCGCGCCGCTCGCCGCCGTCAATCCTTCGCCTGGGCCTTTGTCGCCGCGCGATCCAGCGTGTCGAAGATCGCGGTGTGGTTGTGCCGGAGCTTGCCGCCGCGCAGGTCCGAACGGGTATCGATGTCCTTCAGGACACACGGTTCAGCGCATTGCGTACGCTGGCCGCGAAGCATGGCGGGCGGCTCCGCCTCGGCATCCTGACCAATCCCGTAGGGATCGATTCGAAGGGGCGCCGGACGATCGATGTGTTGCGCCAGGATGCCGAGGCGGCAGTACCCGGCGTCGAAGTGGTCACCTTGTTCAGCGGGGAACATGGGATCGACGCCGCGCTGGACCGGACGGGGATCGACGACGCGGTCGATGCCGCCAGCGGCCTGAAGATCGTCAGCCTGTACGGGAAGAGCGCCGCGGATCGCTATCCGTTGGCCGACCAGGTGGCAGGCGTCGATGCGATCGTGATCGATCTCCAGGACGTCGGCGTCCGCTACTGGACCTTCCAGACGCTGATGCGCTTCTTTCTCGAGGTCTCGGCGCGCCATGGTCTCGAGGTGCTGATCCTCGACCGCCCGGATCCCTTGAACGGGCTGGCGGTCCAGGGTCCCCTGTCGCAGCCAGGCCGCGAGAATTACGTCAACCCGCATCCCGAGCCGATGCGCCCGGGGATGACGATGGGTGAACTTGCGACCTTCTTCAACGCGGAGCGCCAGATCGGCGCGAAGCTGACCGTCGTTCGGATGACCGGCTGGAAGCGCAGCGACTGGTACGATCAGACCGGGCTGCTCTGGGTCAATCCGTCGCCTAATTTGCGCGGCATGGATCAGGCCACGGCATATGCCGGCACCGCCTTGCTCGAGCCGACCAACGTCAACCTGAAGGGGCCGGCCGAGCAGCCATTCCTGCGCATCGGCGCACCCTGGATCAAGGGTGTCGACCTTGCCGCCTATCTGAACGCGCGCACCATCCCGGGCGTGCGGTTCATGCCGGTCACCTATACGCCGCCGAAAGCCGATCATTATCCTTATGGTGGCGAGCGCGTGGAAGGTGTCGAGATCAATATCCTCGACCGAACCATCCTGGATGCACCACAACTCGGGATCGAAGCTGTTTCCGCTTTGTGGAAGCTCTACCCGGAGCACTTCCACGTCGACGACGTGAACAAGCTGCTCCTCAACGACGCAATCCTTCAGCAGATCAAGGCCGGCGTCGATCCCCGCCTCATCGCGGCCGGCTGGGCGTCGGAACTCGAAGCGTTCCGCCTCAAACGGAAGCAGCATCTGCTGTACTGACGGCCAGCCCTTGCCCTGGGCGACGGTGTTCGTCGCCCAGGCGATGGCGCGATCCGTTCGCTGCAATCGACGGACGCCGTATGGGTCTTGAAGCTGTCGCCCGAGGCCGACGTAAGCGGCTCGCTGAGCTCCGGCGCTTGTCGCGACGAGGTGACGTGAGCTCCGGCGCTTGTCGCGACTAGGTGACGTGATGGGGTGGACGACCCCTGCACCAGGGTAGCTGTGCAATGATGTGGTCGTTGAGCCACGTCTAGGAGTCGATCCATGCAGCAGGATGTCGTGACCGTCGGTGTCGATCTGGCGAAGAACGTGTTTCAGGTCCATGCGGTCGGCGCTGATGGGAAGGTGTTGGTCCGCCGGCAGCTCCGGCGGGGCGAGGTGCTGAAGTTCTTCTCTTCCTTGCCGCCGTGCCTGGTCGGCATGGAGGCATGCGCATCGGCGCACCATTGGGGCCGAGAGCTTCTGGCGCTGGGCCATGACGTCCGGCTGATGCCGCCTGCCTATGTGAAGCCATATGTGAAACGCGGGAAGACCGACGCTGCGGATGCGGAGGCGATCTGCGAAGCAGTGACCCGGCCGACGATGAGGTTCGTGGCAGTAAAGAGCGTCGACCAGCAAGCGGTGTTGATGCTCCACAAGACCCGCGACCTGCTGGTGCGACAACGAACGGCACTGATCAACGCTTTGCGGGCACACCTGTCGGAATACGGGATCGTCTCCAGCAAGGGGCCTGGCGGTGTCACCGCACTGATGAAGCTCCTCCACGAGGGACAGGAAAATCTGCCGACACATGCGCGGTCGGCGCTGCATACCATCGGTGCTCAGCTACGATCGCTGGCAAGCGAGATTGATCGGCTTGAGACGCAGATCCTCGCCTGGCATCGGGCCGATGACACCAGTCGCCGGCTGGCGACCATCCCCGGGATCGGTCCGATTACCGCATCGGCCATCGCTGCGGCTGTGCCCGACGCATCGCTGTTCCGCTCGGGCCGGCAGTTCGCTGCATGGCTCGGGCTCACACCTCGAGCCCATAGCTCGGGTGGCAAGGAGCGGCTTGGCGGCATCAGCAAGCAGGGCGACGGATACCTCCGCAAGCTGCTGGTGGTCGGCGCGACCGCGGTGATGCGCATGGCGCGCAAGGATGCCGCCCGCCAGCCATGGGTCGCGCAGCTCATCGAGCGCAAGCCAGTGAAGATTGCGACCGTTGGGCTCGCCAACAAGACAGCGCGGATCGCCTGGGCGGTGATGGCGCGCAAAGAGGTCTACGCGGCGGCTGCCGCGCGACCGCCGTCCTCGTTGCCCGCTGAAGCGGGCGACAGGATGGTGTAAGGGCAGCTGAGTGGTGATGACAAACCGGTCAGACCGGGGATCGAACAAGCCCAGGGGAGCAGAGCGCTTCGAGCGCGATGACGTGATTAGGGATCCGATCCGCGGACTTCATCAGGGCCAGCAGCCATGCGGTGCTGCACGAACAGGCCGAACACATGGATGCACCCGACCGGTGCTCATCGCTGCACGAAAGCTCTTGCACCGCAGGGGTCGTCCACACATGGCTCAACGACCACATCATTGCACAGCTACGCTGGTGCAGGGGTCGGCCGCCCCATCACGTCACGGCGAGCGCAGGCGCCAGCCAGTCCAGCGACAGGCTCTTGAACCCGGGCGAGAAAAGCACCAGCCCGGCGACATCGGCATGGTCATAGGCATATTCCAGCGCGAGATTGGCGCCGGTCGAGAAGCCGCCGAGGTACAGTGTGTCGACGTCCCGCCGCATCGCGTCAGCCTGCTGCCGGACGACCTGCCGCCAGTCGTCTGCCGTCACATACATCACGTCTTCAGGCCGCGTGCCGTGTCCAGGGAGGAGAATTGTACGGACCAGATACCCGCGCTTGGAGAGCTCCGCCGCGATGTCCACGAACGTCCACGGAGAGTCCCCAAGTCCATGGATCAACAGAATGCCTTTGCGGGGTTGCCCCGGCTCCGCTGCTGCCGCCGGCGTCCACTCTCCCGGGGCGTTCCACTCCACCTCGGCGGCCACATCAACGCTCTGAAAGGTACGCTGCGTCCGCAGATGAGAAACCGTCGATGCCCGATATTCGGCAAAGGTCTGCGCATGGACGGCATGAGACAGATTAGCAAGAGCATTTCCTGCACCGCTTCGAGCACGATACGCGCGACGCCGCTGCTGTCCGCCACAAGATCGGTCAGACCCACAATGCCCGGCACGGCTAGACGGGCACCCTTCGATCAAATCGTTGCCACCAACAGTTCAGCCTCGGCCAATGGCAATCGGCTGATCCGGTCAATTTTTCTCAGCGACGACCACTTCGCCGGGTCGCAGGTCGGCTACCATCCTCAGCAGCTCGGCCGGTCAGCCCGCGCACCCGATGCCTATTCCCGGTACACACCCACACACCCGAGGCGTTCGCTGCAGCGACGCTCATGACGCGGCCCGACAAGGCGCCTGCCAAGGATCGGCAGGCGCTCCACGCGGCCTGGCGCGCGAGCGCGATGGAAGCGGATCTCGACCTGCCGGCTATGATCGTCGCGGCGGAGGCGCGGCAGCAGGAGGTCCCGACCGGATGGGCAAGGCTGGCGCAGGCGGTGGGCAGCATCGGCGACCGAGCATCGGCGGTGCTCGGCGCTTTGCGGGAACGGCTGGGGCTGTCGGCAAGCGACCCCTTATCTGCCCGACGATGGGCATCTGCGTGGGCCCGGGAAGGCCGCGGCCGCGCATGCGGTCGCCTCAGCGCTTCGCCACCTCGAGCAACGCGAAGCGGCGTTCCCGAGGACGGACATCTTCAAGGCCGCGCTCGATACCGGACTGCCCGTCTCCATCGAAGCCGTGGAGCGCCGTGTCGAAATGCTGACGCGGGGCGGGCAGCTGGTCGAAGGTCGCGGCAGGCGCGCGGAGATGATGACGACGGCGCGCGCGATCGATGCAGAGCGCCAGATCCTCGCCGAGGTTGATGCAGGTCGCGGCGCGGGTCGCTCCTATGTGCCGCAGGAGCAGGCGCTCGAACGCCTCGCGGCTGCCGCAGAGGCTCGGTCCAAAATTGTCCCGAGCCCTGGTCAGGCTGCTGCCGGTGCCATGCTTCTCGCTTCCTCGGACCGAATCGTCGCGATCCAGGGTGTCGCGGTTGCTGGCAAGAGCAGCATGCTGGCAGCCACGTGACATCGGATGGATCAACGGTCTGCATGCCGAGCGCCTGATGCGGCGCGACTTTGTGACCGTGCCGGCGGACATCAGCGTTGCCGAGTTTCAGGAGCGTGTCCCGCTCGGCACGGCATCGAAGGCCGTCGTTCTTGACGAGCATGGCCGCTACCTGGGGATGCTCGCGACTGCCGCGGGGCACGCCGGCGATCTCGCGCCTGAGAGCGCTTTTGCCGATGTCGCAAATCTGCAAGCAGTAACTGTCAGCCCGGCAACGGCGATTGACGCGCTGCTGAAGCAGTTTGAAGTTTCAGTCGCCGATGAACTCGCCGTTGTGACGAACGAAGCGCGGGTTCTCGGCGTCGTTACCGAGAACTATGCGCGTGGCCGCTACTTCGAGGAGCTCGATAGGAGACAGCGCGAAATATATGGAGAGATCCTGACCCACAATCGGGCGTCCACGGCGGCCTTTACCAAATCGGTCATACATTCATGTGACGGTTGGCTCGCCTTCGGGATCTTGCCAGCGTCACCGGCTAGTCTCCTATTCATTCGTACGGCCACTTTCGCTCTGCTTGGAAGAGTTGAGCTCTGGACGCTTGGAGCAGATGACGGCGTTTAAGATTGAGGCTGACGGGTACAGCGGCTCGAAGGCGCATCGTACCCGAGCATGCCGGGCTCTTGCCGCCGTCACGTCGATACCCGTTCCATGCGCGGCATCCGCCAGTTGCCGTTGATGAAAGTGCGGCGTGGCAGGTAGCAGCGCAGGTACAGCGAATAGGCGCCTGATCGCGGCGCCGGCAGCCAGTTGGCGCTTCGCTCGCCACCCGGATCGGTTCGGCTGATCCACACCTCGATCGATCCGTCGGCGCCGCGCCGGATGCCCGGCGTGCGATCACCGATCGAATAGCGCTTGATCGGGTTCTCGGTCAGGAACTGCTGCCCGTCGACCCGCTCGTACAGCGTCAGCGACCAGAAGCTGTCCAGCGGAATGTCACCCGGCACGGTGACGCGGTACGGACCGTCGCCCTCGATGATCAGCCTGTCATGCTCGTCCGCCGCGCCGAGGTACATCGCCTCCGCCGGCGGCAGCGCGCCCAGACCGGCCAGCGCGACGCCCGCGCGCAACAGATAATCCTGGCCGAACAGCCCGATGTTGGGCGCCGGATAGGTCCAGCCCTGCACCAGCGCAGGCGGCTGCTTCGCCAGGCCGAGGATCAGCGCGCGTGCTTCGGCCGCTCCGGCGGCAACCGCGGGATCGTCGCCGGGCACCGGCTTGCTTCCGAGCAGGGCGGCGGTCCGGCGCAGCATCAGCGCATCCATGCCCGAGGGCGGATCGGCCGCGAGCAAGCGCCGTGCGCTGTCGAAATAGTCGCCGGCCGCCGCATTGCGCGCGGCAAACGCCGGAAGGTCTCGCCCTTCGGGACCGCGCAGCACGAACCCGTCCTGCGCCGCATGGGCGGCGGCAAGATCCGCCGGGCCGTCGACCAGCACGCGCAGGAACAGCCAGGCATGCGGGGTCGAGACGCGCACGACATTGGGCCCCGATCCGGTCTGGCCGGGACCGACGATGGTGAACACGCCGCCATCCTCGCCGATCGTGCGCGGGCTCAGCACCACCTCATTGTCAGTGTACATGTTGAGGATCGGCACGCAGAAATACCGGCCCTTCATCGGCGGGATGGTGAGCGTGACGGGCCCGTCGGTCAGGTCGAGCCAGCCGTTGGAATAAAGCGTGTCGTTGTTGGGCGCGGTGAGCCAGCGATCGGCCGGCGTGCTCAGGCGACGCTGGTGATGGATGACGTTCTGCCGCGGATCAGCGGCGAGGTTCCGCGCCCGCGTCGTCGCCATCTCGATCAGCGGCAGCGCATATATCCAGGCCTCGCGCGCAGCCCGCTTCGGATCCACGCCGGCCGCGACCGTTCCGGCAGGAGAACGCTGGGCTGCGGCGTCGCTGGCACGTGTCGCAACGGCTGCGCTGCCGACCAGCGCGCCTGCGCCGGCTACAAAGGTTCGACGGCTCATGGTAAGCTCCCGAAAGTTGGTCACGGCGTGACGATCGCGAAATTGGGATCTGGCTTGTCGAAGAAGCCGGCGAGCTGGGCGAAGGCGGACGGATCACCGTCCAGCGTCGCCTCGCCCGATTGCAGCTTCTGGATCAGCGGCGTGGCCCCGGCGAGCGCGGCAAGGAAATCGGCACGCTTGACCGTCAGCGTCGCATCGATCGGGCCCGCCGACCGCGCGTCGCGATGCACCAGCACGCCATTGGCGATGACCAGGTCCACCGTCTCGTTGCGGTCGGAAAACACCAGCACGACGTGCAGCCGGGCATCGCCCGCCTTCGCCGGATCGAGCCGTGTCGCCAGCACATCGAAGATGTCGCGCGTCGGCAAGCCGGCGAGCAGCCCGTTGAACGCACCGCCAGACGCCGGCCTCACGCCGCCGCGCAGTTCCTTCGCGCCCGACAGATAGAAGTTGCGCCACACCGAATTTTCGCTCTGCCACGCGAGCTGGTCGTAGCAAGCCGCGAGCAATGTCCTGGCCGCGGCGTCCGCGGCGTCGGCGAACACCACGCGGTTGAGCAATTCGGCCGCCCAGGCATAATCCCCCTTGTCATAGGCCGCCTGCGCCAGCGCACGCACCTTCGCGGCCCCGCCCATCGCCGCGACATAGCGCATGCCGGCATCGACCGGTGCGATTGGCTGGAGGTGCACCGGATTGCCGTCGAAGAAGCCCATGTAGAATTGATAGACGGCACGCGCGTTGAAGCTGAGCGATCCGTAATAGGGCCGGTTGTACCATTGCTTCGCCAGCGCATCGGGCAGCTTGAGCACCGACGCGATCTCGTCGCCGGTCATCCCCTGGTTCATCAGGCGCACGGTCTGATCGTGCAGGAACTTGTATCCGTCGCGATGCTTTTCGAGAAAGTCCTGCACCGGCGCCGTGCCGAAGCGCGGCCAGCCGTGGCTGGTGATCAGTATCTCGGAGCCCGGGAAGATCGCCATCGACGCCGTGAGCCCGTCCGCCCAGGCCTTGGCGTTGCGGATCTGCGCGCCGCGCGGCGTGAGGATGTTGTGCTGGGTCGGGTTGGCGTTTTCGGCGAGATCGATCACCTCCCAGTCGGGAAAACCGATGTTCATCTCGGCCGGCGCCTCGGTGTCGGGCGTCACCTGGAAGACCAGCCGCACACCGTCGATCGTCCGCGGCGCGGCGCCGACACCCAGCTCCTCGGTCGGCTTGAGCAGGCTCGGCGTGCCTTGCGAGATGCCGGCGCCGATGCCGTTGTTGACTTGCCCCTCCGGCCCCACCGGCAGCGCCGCACCAAGGTGATACGCGACGCGCCGCCCCATCGCCGGGCCGGCGAGAACGTTCTCGCTCACCGCCGCCTCATAGAAGCCGTCGGGTGCAAGGACCGGCACGTCCGGCACGGCGAACGGCATCAGGCCGGCGCCGCCCCCGAAATGGTCGCCATGGCTGTGCGTGAAGATGATCGCGCTGACCGGCCGCTTGCCAAGCTTTTCGCTGACGAGCTCATACGCCGCCTTTGCGATCTCCACCGACGTGCCGGTGTCGATCACGATCCAGCCCGTGTCCCCCTTCACGAAGGTGAGATTGGCAAGATCGAAGCCGCGTACCTGGTAGATCCGGTCAGTGACCTTGAACAACCCGTGCTTGGCCGACAGGCTCGCCTGCCGCCACAGGCTGGGGTTGACCGTCGCCGGCGCCGCGCCCTTGAGGAACGCATAAGCGTCGAGGTTGACGACGACGCGCCCGTCCGCGGCACGGATCAGCGGATCCTTGCGCGTGCCCAGGTAGCCGCGCTCGGCGAAGTCGAAATCCTGCCGGTCGTCGAATGATAGCGATTGCTGCACCTGCCGGTTGGCGGCGACCGTCGCCGGCGCCGGTTGCACGGCCTGCGCCTCGGCCAGGCCCGGCGCCGCCAGCGCGGCGGCCTGCGCGAGCAGCGGCCAGCGAACCTCCAATATCTTCATGTCCTGTTATCCCCCTGATCGTTCCGTAAGCAGCGCCCACGACGTTCGATCGCACGCTGCCGCGCGCGATCGAGTGTCGCCAGGCCGCGCGCTTAGTGCAGGGGTTCGCCCGAAATGGTGATGCGGTGCATCAGCCGGCGGTGGCCGTGATAGTCGTTCATCGCATAATGCCAGGTCGAACGATTGTCCCAGATCGCCAGCGAACCCGGCGACCATTGCACGCGGCAATGGAAGCGCTCCTGCATGGCGACCTGGTAGAGATAGGTGAGCAAGGACATGCTCTCCTCGCGCGTCCAGCCTTCGATGTGCAGCGTGAAGGCCGGATTGACGTACAGGATCTCGCGCCCCGTGCGCGGATGGCGGATGACGACGGGGTGCACCGCATGGGTGCGCTCGTCATGCCCCTTGAGATCGGCGCCCTGATCGGTTTTCGCATAAATGCCGTCGGTGCTGTAGATATGGTCGGCGGAATGCACCGCGCGCAGCGTCCGCAGCGTCGCCTTCAAGCCTTTTGACAGCGAATCGAACGCCGCGCCCATGCTGGCGAACAACGTGTCCCCGCCGCTCGGCGGCGTTTCGCGCGCCAGCAGGATCGAACCCATGGCGGGCACCTGATCATAGCTGTGGTCGGTATGCCAGCCGCCGCCTATGTTGGTCTGCTGGTTTTCCGCCTTGCGCACTTCGGCGATCTCGGGATGGCCGCCATTGGCCGGGAAATATTTGTTGACGTCGATGTCACCCCAGCGGCGCGCAAAGGCGATATGCTGCTCGGGCGTCAGCGATTGGTCGCGGACGAACAGAATGCCATGGTTGGCAACGGCATCGCGCAGCGACGCCATACCGGTCTCGTCCAGCGCGTTCAGGTCGACGCCGCTCGCCTCCACACCGACATGTTCGGACAAGGGGCGAATCTGCAGGGACGTCATTGATCCTCTCCATTTTTGTTGTGCCCGCGGAAATAGCAAAGTGACTCCCGCAAGAATGTCACCATGGTTACAGTGCGTGCGTGACAATCATCGATCAGCTGCGGCGCAACCGCTGGTTCGCGCGCTGCACCGCGCCGGTGCAGGAGGCGCTCGCCGCGGCGGGCCGCACGGTGGCGCTGCGCGCGGGGCAGTGGGTCTATGGGGAAGGCGACGAGTGCACCGGGATCGCGATGGTTCTCGACGGCATGCTCCGGCTCGAAGCGGCCGTCGGGCAGCGGACCGTGCTGGTGGGCATCGCGCGTACCGGCGACGCGATCGGCCAGTCGCAGCGCCGCGGCGGCGGTCCGCGCATCGTCACTGCGCGCGCCAGCCGTACCAGCCTGGTGGTGACGGTCGGCGATCTGGCGCTGGAGCGGATCGGCGGTGAGCACCCGGCGCTGTGGCGGGCGGTGAGCGAGCTCGTGTACGGACAGCTCGACGCCAGCGTCCACGGGCTCGCGCAGATGCTCGCCCTGCCGCCGCGCGCGCGCATCGCCGCCCGGCTGATGGCGTTCGCCGACAGCGGCGTGGCGCCGCTCACCCAGGCCGATCTGGCCGAATTGTGCGGTCTGTCGCGCAAGGCCGTGAGCGCGCACCTCGCCGCGCTCGAGCGATCGGGCACGATCGCGCGCGCCTATGGCAAGGTGCAGCTCCTCGACGTCGCCGCGCTCGCCCGCCTGGTGCGGTGAAGCGTCCAACGGCGCCTAAGAAACCGAAGACTGCTGCGGCTCAGCACCTGATCACTGGCGGGGAGAACAGGTATCCGTCGCCACGTACGGTTCGGATCAGCATCGGCTCGCGCGGATCGTCACCCAGCTTGCGGCGCAATCGGCCAACCTGCACGTCGATCACCCGGTCGATCGTGTCGGCCGTGCCGCCGCGCGTGCGATCGATCAGGAACTCGCGCGACAGTACACGCTGCGGATGCAGCACCATCGCATGCAACAGGTCGAATTCGCTCGTCGTCAGCGTGATCGGCTTGCCGGCGGGATCGCTGAGGTCGCGCGCGCCGACGCGCAGCAGCCAGCCGTTGAAGCGGAAATTGACGTTGACCGCATCGCCCGCAACGTCGTTCAGCTCGCGCGTGCGCCGGATGATCGAGCGCAGCCGGGCCAGCAGTTCGCGTGAATTGAACGGCTTGGCGAGATAATCGTCGGCGCCCAGCTCCAGCCCGAGCACGCGATCCAGCGGATCGTCCTTGGCGGTGACGATCAGGATCGGCAGCCGCGGCCATTGCACGCGCAGCGCATGGCAGATCGACAGGCCGTCCTCGCCGGGAAGAATCAGGTCGAGGATCAGGCAGTCCAGCCGCTCGAACACGCCCGCCGCCATCAGCCCGGCCGCTGCGTCGAAGGCGAGCACGTCGAAACCCTCCCGTTCGAGCAGCTTCGCCAGCAGATCGCGGATGCCGGGATCGTCCTCGACGATCGCGACCAGCCGGTTGCGACCGTTGCAGGAATTGGGGTCGTTCGGGCTCACCATGCGACGACCCTAGAGGAAATCGGCTTGCTCGCCAGTCCGCCAAAAGCCCGCGCCGTCGCGGAGGAGGAACGCGACGGCGCGGGCACGGGGGCGCCGAGGGTTAGCGGCGCGCGCCGTACTTGTCGGCCATGGCCTTGAGCTCGGCCGGGGTGAGCTTTCCGTCACCATCGGCGTCAATCATCTTGAACCCGCGTTCCTTGCGACCGGCGGCGGTCCATTCCTGCAGGCTCAGCGCGCCGTCCTTGTTCGTGTCGGTGGCGGCGAAGGCGGCGCGCGCCTTTTCGATCCGGGCCGCGGGATCGGTCTGCGCCATCGCCGACACGGCCGGCACCATGCCGATCATCACGACGGGAAGAATAAGTCGCTGCATCACTGTTACTCCATGTGATGCCAGTGTCTCGACTGACGCCCGCCGATTAGCCGAACGCGCCACATGGAATTGGGCGCGATTGTTCGCCCGCGTGACAGAATGTGACGGCGGCGGCGGCCTGGCGGCTAGCGCGCGATCATCGTGTCGAGCCGCTCAAGGTCACCCCCGTCCAGCGTCGCGGTGGCGGCGGCGAGTTGCAGCTGGGCGAGCAGGTAATCGTAGATCTGCGCCGACAGCTCGCGCCGGGTGGCGAATAGCTGCGCCTGCGCGTTGAGCAGGTCGGTCTGCGTCCGCACGCCCACCGACAGGCCGGTCCGGGCGGCGCGCTCCTGCAATTCCGCCGACCGCAATGCCGTGCGCAGCGCGTCGGTGCGCGCCGCGCCGGTCGATACGGCATACCAGGCACGCTGCGCCTGCAACCGCGCATCGCGCTGTGCCGCCGCCAGTTCCTGCTCCTTCTGCCCGGCCGTGGCCGCCGCCTCGCGCCGCTTGGAGGCGATGCCCCCGCCGGCGTACAGCGGAATGGTCAGGCGAACGCCCGCGGTGGCGGCGTGAAGCGTATCCGGCAGCAGGCCGGCGTCGTTGGAACCGCCCAGCCGGTACTGGCCCTGATAGCCGGCGATGCCTTCCACCACCGGGCGACCGCGGACCGAATAGCGGTCGATGTCGGCCGTCGCGGCGCGGGCACTGTGCCGAGCGATGGCGACGGCGGGTGCATCGCGGGCCGCCGTGGTCATGGCAGCATCCAGCGTCACCGGCGGCGCGCCGGCGGCGAAGTCCGCCCGGACGTGCGCCAGGTTCAGTGCCGGCCGGCCGACGAGTTCGGCGAAGGTCGCGCGCGCGGCGGCGAGCTGTGCCTCCGCGACCAGCCGCTGTGCCTGCGCGGCATCGCGCTGCGCCTCCGCCTCGCGCACGTCGGTGATCTTGGCCTTGCCGGCGTCGAACCGTGCCTGCGCGCCGCGCCGCTGCAGCTCATAGGCGTCGAATTGCGCCGCATAGCTGGCCACCGTCTCCTCGCCCTCGGCCACGTCGAAATAGGCCTGGGCGACGCGCAGGATCAGCCCCTGCGCCTCGCCATCGAACTGTTCCTCGCCCGCCGCGGCGCGCGCGCGCAGCTTGGTCGCGTCGGCGCGGTTGCCCAGATCGTAGATCGGCATCGCCGCCTGCACGCTGGTCGTCGCGCGGCCGCCGGTCTGCGTGCCGCCGAACGACGGCGCAAGATCCGGCGGCAGGTTGACGTCGACCTCGGTGCGCGTGACCGTCACGTCGCCCTGCGCCTGCACCTTGGGCAGCGACAACGCGCGGGCCTGCGTCGCCGCCTCCCGGTCGGCACGGCGCTTCGCCTCGGCGGCGAGGATGTCGGGGTCGCGCCCCTGCGCCGCGCGCCACGCGTCGCCCAGGCTCATCGGCGGCCCGGGCACCTGCGCGGCAAGCGCCGCCGCCAGGAGGATCGCAGTGGTCATGATTGGGCCTCCGCCTGGGTCCGGCCATGCCCGCGACGATCGAAGACCAGTTCGTACAAGGCGGGCAGGAAGAAGATGGTGAGCAGCGTCGCGACGATCAGCCCGCCCATGATCGCCACCGCCATCGGCCCCCAGAAGGTCGACCGGGTCAGCGGGATCATCGCCAGGATCGCCGCGAGCGCGGTCAGGATGATCGGGCGGAAGCGATGCACCGCCGCCTCGCGCACCGCCTCGCGCAGCGAGCCGGCATGGGCCGACAGCACGTCGATCTGCGCGATCAGGATCACCGAATTGCGCAGCACCATGCCGAACAGCGACAGGCCGCCGAGCATCGCGACGAAGCCGAACGGGATCTGGAACGCCGCCATGATCAGCGCCACGCCGATCAGCGCCAGCGGGCCGGTGGCCAGCACCACGAGCATGCGGCGCACGTCCTGCAACTGGATCATCAGCAGCAGCACGATGATGAAGATCGACATCGGCACCGCCGCCAGCGTCGCCTGCCGCGAGATCGCGCTCTGCTCCTGCGTCCCGCCGACGACGATCGACGCGCCGTCGGGCAAGGTCGCGCGCAGGTCGTCGAGCTTGGGCGCCAGCCGCTTCATCACCTCGGTCGGCTCGACTCCCTCCGCATCGGCGGAGACGGTGATCGTCGGCTGGCCGCCACGCCAGTAAAGGATCGACGGCTCGGCGTTGGGGCGGATGCGCCCGATCTGCGACAGCGGCACCGCGCCCTCGGCCGTGGCGATCGGCAGATTGTACACGCGGCTGAGATCGGTGCGCTCGGCGCGCGCGAGCCGCATTGTCACGTCGAGCGACCGGTCGCCGTCGCGGAAGGTGGTCGCCACCGCGCCGCCGATCGCCGCCTGCAGCGACTGCGCCACCGTCTCGGTCGACAGGCCCAGCGCGCGAACCTTGTCCTGATCCAGCTCGATCCGCATCGTCTTCAGCGGCTCGCCCAGATCGTCGGTCACGCTGCGCGCATTGGGGTCGGCGAGCAGCAATGCCGCGACCTTCTCCGCGAGCGGCGCCGCGGTGGCGAGGTCGCGGGCGGCGACGCGATACTGGATCGGCTGGCCCACCGACGGGCCGTTCTCCAGCCGGCTCACGCGCCCGCGCGCTTCGGGAAAGGAGCTGGCGAACAATTGCTGGAGCCGGGCGAACACCTCCTCGCGCGCTTCCTCGTCGCGGGTGACGACGACCAGCTCGGCCAGCGCGATGTCCGGCGTCTGCACGTTCAGCGGCAGGTAGAAGCGCGGCGAGCCGCCCCCGACATAGCTGGTGACGGAGACGATCCGCCCGTCGCCCGCCAGCAGCCGCTCCATCCGCTGCGCCACCGCCTTGGTCTGGTCGAAGCTCGCATTCTCGTTGAGGTTGAGGTCGACCACCAGTTCGGGTCGTTCGGAGGCGGGAAAGAATTGCTGCGGCACCGCCACGCGGAACAGCAGCACCGATCCGACGAACAGCGCCGCGCTCACCCCCACCACCAGCACGCGCCGGTCGAGGCACCAGTCGATCGCGCCGCGCAGCCGGTCGTAGAAGCGCCCGCCATATTGCTCCTCCGGCTCGCCGGCATCGTCGCGCGCGTCGGGCTTCTGCGGCAGGAGATGATAGGCGAGAAACGGCGTGAAGATCACCGCCACGATCCACGAGATCGCCAGCGACAGCGCCACCACCTGGAACAGCGATTTCACATATTCGCTCGCCGTCGCCTTGGAGATCGCGAGCGGCAGGAAGCCGACGATGGTGATGATCGTGCCGATCAGCATCGGGATTGCGGTCACGCGAAAGGCGCTCACCGCCGCCCGCGCGCGGGTCCAGCCCGCCTCCAGATGGCTGCTGATCGATTCGACCACGATGATCGCATCGTCCACCAGCAGCCCCAGCGCGACGATCAGCGCGCCCAGCGAAATGCGCTGCAGGTCGATCCCCTGATATTCCATGCCGACGAAGGTGATCGCCAGCACCAGCGGAATGCACAGGGCGACCACGATCCCCGGCCGCCAGCCGAGCGAGAGGAAGTTCACCGCCAGCACGATCACGATTGCCTCGATCAGCGAGCGGGTGAACTCGCCGACCGAATCCGCCACCACATGCGTCTGGTCCGACACGGTGTGGATCTTCACGCCCGCGGGCAGCGTGCGGGCATAATCGCCGACGATCCGTGTCAGGTCCTCGCCCATCCGATCGACGTCGCCGGTCGACGCCAGCGCGATGGCGACACCCACCGCATCCTTGCCGCCGAAGCGCATCTGGAACGTCGCGGGATTGACCGGCTCACGCGTTACCCGCGCCACGGCGTCGAGGCGGAACGTCTTGCCGTTGGCGGCGATCGGCGTGGCGGCGATGTCGGCCAGCGCGTCGAAATCGCCCTTTACGGTCAGGCGCACGCGCTCCGCCCCGAGTTCGAGCACGCCCGAGGGGTTGACCGCATTGGTGCCGCGCAGCGCCTCGACGATCTGCTGGCTCGACACGCCCAGCATCGCCAGCCGCGCGCTGTCGTAGGTGACATAGACCGCCTCGTCCTGCTCGCCGAGCAGGTCGACCTTGCCGACGTCGGGCTGCCGCATCACGCGATCACGCAGCTCCTCGGCATAACGGCGCAGCGTCGGATAGGCGAAGCCGTCGCCGGTGACGGCATAGATGTTGCCGAAGGTGGTGCCGAACTCATCGTTGAACTGCGGCCCGACCACATCGTCGGGCAGGTCGCCGCGATGATCCGCCACCGTCTTGCGCACGGTGTACCACAGGTCGGGGATGCTGCCCGCCGGCGTGGTCGGCAGCAAGGTGATGTTCAACGTCGCCTGGCCGGGTCGCGCCTTGCTGCGGATATAGTCGATGTCCGGGATGTTGGTGGTCAGCGCCTGTTCGATCGGCTTCACCACCTGTTCGGCCACTTCCTGTGCCGAGGCGCCGGGCCAGCCGACGCTGATCAGCATCGACTTGACCGCGAATTCGGGATCCTCCTTGCGCCCCAGGTTGAGGTATGACATCGCCCCCATCACCACCGCGACCGCGATCAGGAAGCCGACGAACTGCTGGTGGCGCAGCGCCCATTCGGACAGGTTGGGCAATTTCATGCCTTGGGCACCTCGGCGATGCGCACCTTCTCGCCCTCCCGCAGCAGGTGGACGCCGGCCGTCACGATCGTCTCGCCGGGTTTGAGGCCGCGCACGAGCAACTGGTTGCCGCTCGCCGAGACGATCCGCACCGGGCGCTTGCGCGCGGTCATGCTGGCGCGGTCGATCACCCACACCATGGTCCCCTTGCCCTCGCCGCGCACCGCCGTCAGCGGCACGGTGAGGGCGTCGGTCGCAGGCACGTCGCGCGTGACATGCACCTGCGCGGTTTCGCCGAAGCGCAGCTCGCCGGGCGGCGCGCTGACCGCCAGCCGCACGGCAAAGGTGCGCGTCGCGGGATCGGCGGCGCCCGCCACGCTGCGGACCCGCGCCGCATAGCGCTTGTCGGGCCGCGACCACATCGTCACGTAGATCTCCTGCGTGCGCGACAGCGTGGCGACGTCCCCTTCCGCCACCGCGATCGACACCTCGGGCCTGGACGGGTCTGCCAGCGTCAGCACGCTCTGCCCGGCGCTGACCACCTGCCCCACCTCACCGGTCGTCTGGGTGATGACGCCGGCGCGCGGCGCGGCCAGCGTGGTGCGGCCGAGCTGCGTGGCGGCGGTTGCGCGTTGCGCATCGGCGACCTGCACCTGCGAGCGCGCCTGGTCGGTCGAGGCGCGCTGCTGGTCGAATTCCGCCTGCGAGATGAAACCTTCGGCGAGCAGCGCGCGATTGCGCGCGAGATTGGCGTTCTGCGTCTGCGCCGCGCTTGCCGCCGCCTGGCGCTGCGCGGTGCTGCTGTCGAGATTGCGCTGATAGTCGAGCGCGTCGATGCGGTAGAGCAATCGCCCGCGCTTCACCGTGTCGCCGGTGCTGACCGCACGCTCGACGATCCGCCCCGCCACCTGAAAGCTCAGCGCGCTTTCATAGCCCGACCGCAGATCTCCGGGATAGGTGAGTTCGGCCTCGCGCTGCCCCGTCTGCACCGTCATCGCCGCCACCGGGCGAACCTCGACGGGGGTTGGCTCCGGCTCGCCACAAGCGGCAAGGGCGAGCGCCAGCATCGCGGCCGCGCCGCCTTGCCAGGCACGGCACGCGGGCTGCTGCGCGCCGGCGCGCGGATCGGACGGCATGGCGGACTCCCTGAAGGGGGCGCACGCAAGGCGCCCGCGAGGGGGAGGATGTAGAGGCCGCGACCCGCACGGGTGCGCGGGCTTCGCAACACTCCGTGTCACTTTGTGTCAGCCATCCGTTGCGCGGCGCGGGCGATACATGCGCGACACGAACTGTTTCACGGCCATCATCACCGCGCGGGACGGGGTGGATAGAGCGGACGGGCCGGCGCCGTTGCCGGCAGTCAGCAAGGCCCCGTCACCGATCATGCCGCACAACGATTTGACCTATCACCTTCGCCGCGCCGAGCAGGAAACCCGCATGGCGATCGGTGCGCTGGTGCCGCGCGCCGAGGCGTGCCACGCCGCCCTCGCCCGTCTGCACGTCCGTCTGGCCCTGCAATTACTGACCGGCATGGCCGGCCCGGCGGGGCGAGGCCACCGCAGCGCCGCGCGGCCCGTGCGCATCGAGATCGCAGCCTGAATTGGACCGACGCGAACGAGCCGCCACTTCGATAAGGAAGCGGCGGCTCGCGAGAAACCGGGATTAAGCGGTGTGTGGGCTAGAAGCCGTCGCCGGGCTGGGTCGCCGGCATCTCCTGCGCGGGGGCGCCGGGCGGCGCGAGACGGAAGGCGAAGGGATAATGTTCGCCGTTCCAGCGCACCGTCATGTGGACGACGCCCGGCCGCTTGCGCAGATCGTCGTACAGCGCGACCGTGACGACCCCGCCGAGGCTGGCGTCGGGATCGACGGTGGTGGTCTGCAGCGTCTCGCCGTCGATCCGGTCGAGCGTATAGTCCAGCCGCTCGCCGATACTGCGCGCTGCCATCGCTCCGGCGCCGACCGCCGCGACCGCCCCGGCCGCGCCGACGCTGTTGTCCTGCCACGAGATCGCCCGCGCATAAGTGGCGCGCGGGGTATGCACGACGCGATAGCCGTAGCGCGTGGTGGAGGCCGTCGAGGCCACGCCCGCCAGCACGCCGGCCAGCGCGAGCGCGCCGACCTGACGGTCGCGTGCCTTGTGCGTGGCGGCATCGGCGAGGTCGTCATGGGTGAGCACGCGCAGCGGCACGCGATCGAAGCTGGCGGTCACATTCTCCGTGCCGAAGTTCGCCGCCCGCCCACTGCGGTTGTACACCGCGACGGAAAAGGCGAGCGTGCGATCGTCGCGCAGAGGCAACGGCCGCACCTCGACCGCCCCGGCGGGGCTGGTCAGGCTGACGGTGGCGACGCCGCGGTCGAACCGCGCGGTCTCCGCGCCGATGCTGATCGGCTGCAGCGTCAGCGGGGGTGCCGCCGCGACGCTCGCCACCGACATGCCGGTCATGGCGATGGCGCCGGCCAGCGAGGCAATCTTGTAGAGCTTCATTGGGGGTCGTCCTGGTCTGTGCGGGGATACGGCAGCGGCGCGATCACCAGACGCGCGGCACGCTGCGGACGATCACGCCACTGCGGTTGATCAGCGTGATGTTGTTGTTGACGTAGATCCAGCGATAGCCGGCCGGCGCCACCGTCAGGCCGTAAAAGGCCGGATTGCTGACGACATAGACGCGCATGCTGGCGGGCACCGTCGCGCCGACCACCCAGGTGCGCCCCCAATAGGTGCGCGGCACCGCATAATAGCCATGATGCGGCGCGTAATAATAACCCTGGCGCGGGCCGTGGTAGCCGGCAAAGCCGGGATGGCCGTGCCACCAATTGGGGTTGTCGCGATCCCAGCGGACGGCGCTGCGCGTCGTGACCCGGCCGCCTTCGGGGCCGACGATCGTCGTCCGGCGGACGGCATGGCCGTGGCGATCCTGCGCGGCGGCAGGCAGGGCGCCGAGCGAGACGGTGCAGGCGGTGAGCGCGAGGGCGCCGACGATCGAGATGCCGTGATTGATACGCATGATGGTCGCTCCAGTTCTTCGAGGACTGGAGGTTTCGCCCGGCTGCGCAACACGACGACGAGCGCCGCGTAAATCATTGTAACAATCGCCTCAGGCGGCGCGCAGCCACAGCCCGGCGCGAAAGCCGCCGCCCGGCCGGTTGGCGAGCGTCAGCCGGCCGCCATGGCGCACGAGCAGCGCCTCGACGATCGACAGCCCCAGCCCCGACCCGCCGGTCTGGCGCGCGCGCGATTGCTCCAGCCGGTGGAAGGGTTCGGTAAGCCCGGCGAGCTGGTCTTCCGGCACGCCCGGCCCCTCATCCTCGACATAGACGACCAGCCAGCCGCCCTCGCGTACCACGCGCACCCCGGCATGGCCGCCATAGCGGACGGCATTGTCGAGCAGGTTCGCGAACATGCGCTGGAAGGAAATACGCGCCACCTGCACCTGCGCTGGACGTGGCAGGGGATCGACCAGGATGATCTCGCCCACGCCGCGGCGCATCTCCACCGCCTCCGAAATCTCGGCGCTCAGATCGATCTGTTCGTCGGGCAGCCGATCCGTTTCGCCGGCATAGCGCGCGAAGGTCAATGTATCCTCGAGCAGGACGCTCATCTCCTCCAAATCGGCCATGGCGGCTTTACGCTGCCCGGCGTCGTCGATGAAGTCGGTGCGCAGTTCCAATCTCGTCAGATAGGTACGATAATCATGCGCCACCGCCGCCATGATGCGGGTGCGCTGCTTGGCCAGCTGCTTCAGCCGCCGGCTGCGATCGGCGAACGCCTCACCCAGTTCACGAATCTCGCGCGGGCCGCCGTTCGGCCAGTCCGGGTCAGGCCGTCCCTCGCCGTCGCTGCGCACGGCGGCGAGCAGCCGTGACACCGGGCGCGTCGTCTGCCAGGCAAGCACGACGATCGCGACGACCTGGAGCACCGCAATCACGGCGATCAGCGCGGGAAAGAAGCGGACGAGCCGGGTGACCACCGGCGGCGTCGTTCCCACGATCTCAACTGCAGATCCGCTGCCGCGCAGCGGCACCACGACGCGGATCGGTGCTTCCGACAGCAACCGCCCGCCGCCGAAGTCACGCACCGAGCTGCCTTCTGCAACGCGGACGTGAACCGGCCGGGCGCCCAGCACCGCACGGTACATGCCGGCAAGGTCGTCGGATACCGCTGCCGGCATGCCGGTCGGATCGGGCAAGGTGAGCCGCGCAGCCAGGCGTCCGGACAGGGCGGGCGTGACGCTTGGCTGATCGCCGGGCACGGACGAACGGATCAGGCGCACGTGGCGGAAGTTCGTACCGACGGCGGCGAGCACCGCGGGCCGCACGTCGGCGGGCGAACGCTCGATCGCATGGACGATCAGGGCGACCTCGTCGGGATCGGGCAGGCGGTAGGAGGTCTGCCGCGGCCTGCCGATGCCGACAAACAGCAGGGCCAGCAGTGCCGCCATCACCAGCGTGTGAAGCAGCAGCAGTGCGGCAAGCCGTGCGCGCACGCTGTCGAACAGCCGCACCCGGCTCAGCACCGCACCACCGGCACCGCGAACATGTAGCCGTCGCCGCGAACCGTGCGGATCAGCGCCGGCTCGCGTGGATCATCTCCGATCTTGCGCCGCAGACGGCTGAGTTGCACGTCCACCGCGCGATCGAACGGCGTGGCCGCGCGCCCGCGCGTCCAGTCCAGCAACTGGTCGCGCGTGACCACGCGTTGCGGATGCGACACCAGCGCCAGCAGCAGATCGAATTCGCCTCCGGTCAGGCTGACGATATCGCCGCTCGGCGCGGTGAGGCTGCGATTCGCGGCCGACAACGTCCATCCGATGAAACGGAAGGCGCCGCGATGTTCGCCCTCTGCTGCTCCGCTGTCCGCGCGCATACGGCGCAGCGCTGCCCGAACGCGGGCGAGCAGCTCGCGCGCGTTGAACGGCTTGGCGAGGTAATCGTCGGCCCCCACTTCCAGGCCGATGATCCGGTCGACGTCGTCGCCTCTGGCGCTGACCATCAGGATCGGCAGCCGGGGCCGCGCGGCACGCAATGTGCGGCAGATCGAGAGGCCGTCCTCGCCAGGAAGCATCACGTCCAGAATAAGACAGTCGATCCGCTCGGTCGAAGCCGACCGGAAGAACGAGCCGGCGTCGGCGAAGGCATGCACCTCGAAACCTTCGCGCTGTAGCAGATCCGTCACGAGTTCCCTGATCCCGGGATCGTCCTCGATCACTGCCACCAGCGTGCGCGCGCTGTCCATGTCCATGCTCCGGTCCGCCAGCCAAGGCGTGACGCTCATCACGTTCGCTACTGTCCCGCCGCTGTGCTCTTTAGGCGGTAAGGACGCGAGCCATGCTGCTCCTGCGTAACGGAGGGTAACGGGATGTAACAATGAAGCTGGAGAGAAGCCCGCAGGTCGGTCGCGCGGGCGGTCACGCCCGAGCCGCGTTTCGGGCACGCCGCGGAAGCGGAACGGACGACCTGCCGCCGCTCGTTCGTGGCCGTTTGGGACAGGTGCGGCTTCAGGCAGCAGGCAATCCGAATTGCACTGCGGCAAGTGAAAATTCGTAACGCGTGTCCCACCGGGTCATCTCGGTCAAAGGCCAGCGCTTGGGACGCTGTGGCAGGTCGCCGTGCCATGGCCGCGGCTCGCAATAACCGAGCTCGGCGTCGAACACGTCAAGATCGTTGAACAACTCGATCAGCGCCTTGTCCGCCCCGTGGTGATAGGAGGCGATGTTGTGGCCCGCCGTGTGGCGCGCAGGGCCCCATAAGGTCGGGACCTTGTGACGCGTCAGCAGGTCGGCGGCGCGCACCTGATGCTCGGGGCCGTTCAGCTGGAAGGCGAGGTGGTGAAGCGTGGCGAACGGAGCGACGGTCACGTTCATCACGTGGTGATCGCGGTTACAGGTAACGAAGGTGACGAACTGGTCGAACCAGTCGGTCGCAACGAAACCGAGGCCGTCGTTGAGGAACCGGAGCAGGCCGGCCGGATCGGGTGAGAGCACGGCGACATGCCCGAGCTTGAGCGGGCCGACCTTGCCGGTCGCGAAGCCAGGTGCGGGTGTCGCCATGTTCGCGATGATCTGGAAGCAATGCCCTCCGACATCGCGCACTTCAAGCAGCGAGGCGATACCTGGACGCGCATCGCTCTTCAGTTCGCTGGTGAACCCTAGCTTGTGTAGATGCTTGGCGAGATCGGCCAGCGGCATCGCCGCCGATACCTGAAGCCCGATCGCTCCCAACCCTTCCCGCGGCGCCTGGTGAAGTGCGAGATTGTGGTGATCGAGCCCAAGGCTGAGATACGTCGTCCCGCCCGCCGTCTCTACCGGAACGAGGCCGAGCACCTCTTGGTAATAGCCGCGCGCACCGTCGAGTGACGGCGTCGCCAGATCGACATAGGCGAGACGGAACACGTTCGGCATGGGAGGGCCTTTCTGGTCCGAATGGTCAGGCGACACGGGTACCGGTCATCGGGAACGAGCCGAACGCACCGGCCTTCGCGCTGCCGGTCAATGCGTCGCCGTCGATCGTCGCGGCCATGTCGAGCGTCATCGGCATTGGCGTCGTTATCGCCTGCTGCCAGGTCAGCGTGTTGCCGTTCACGGCGCCGTTGATGTCGAACGTTCCGTTCGCGCCGCTGTTGGTGCCGGTGAAAGTGTCGCCAGCGGTCTTCACGATCAGCTTGCTCTTCTGCTCGCCGAGCGGCGACTTCACCATCACATCATAGGTGCCGTCGATTGCCATAATCTTCTCCTGTGCTTGTTTGAGAAACTGATGGTGCAGGTGGCGCTTCGCCGGCTAACGCGAAGGCATGCCATGCGGCGACGAGCGTCTCGGGCTCGCCGGTGCCGAACACGTAGCGATCGGGGCGGACCAGCACCGCAGCGGCGGCGCGCTCGTCGAGCCAGTTGGCCAAGATATCGCGAAATGGCGCGAGCATGGCATTGTCGAGCGCGACGGCGCGCATGCCCGCGAGCTGCGGCACGTCCGTGCGGGCGATCAGCCAAGCACCGGCGCCGAGCACGTCGTCGAGCCGGGAGTCGCTCGCCACCGGCTGTGGGAAGTAACTGCCCGCTCCCGCGCTACCCGCCAGGATACCCCCCGCGGCGAACGGCGGCCAATTCCCGGCCTGCGGGCCCGCGCCACTGGCCGCGCGCGCCGCCAGCATCTGCGTGTCGCGCTCGGCGGCGGCTTGCGGATCGAGCAGGCAGACAGTGCGCCCCATCATCATCGCCAACCCGATAATCGCGCGGACATGCGGCTCCCGCTCCTGTTGGTAGCTGTCGAGCATGCGGCCTTCGTCGGCTTCTCCGCCGAGGATCGCCGCGAGCTTCCACGCGAGGTTGGCGGCGTCGCGCAGCCCGGAGCACATGCCCTGCCCGGCGAACGGCGGCATCAGATGCGCCGCATCACCCGCCAGCAGCACACGCCCGCGTCGCCACGCAGACGCGACATGCGCATTGAAGCGATAGACGGCAGTACGTTCGATGCTGATCGCCGCCTCGACATTCCACGGGCGCAGCAAGGCTGCCACAAACGCCGGCTCGCTGACCGCCTCTGCCGTCTCGCCCGGCTTCAGCATGAACTCCCAGCGGTGGCGGCCCTCTCCCATCAAGACGCAGGTGGTGGGGCGGGCGGGATCGCAGATCTGCAGGTTGATCGCGGGCAGCCGCGCCGCATCGTTAACGATCGCATCGACGACGAGCCACGGCTCGTCGAACTGAAGGTCGTCCACCGCGATGCCGCTCAACTCGCGTACGGCGCTTCGCGCGCCGTCCGCGCCCACGACGAAGCGCGCGATCACCGTTTCCTCGCCGTCGGGCGCGGCGAAGGTAGCGCGTATTTCTCTGTCCTGTGCCAGCGCAACCAGCCGCCACGAGGTACGAAGGTCGATTGTGTCCGATGCGATCACTGCCTGACGAAGCACGCGCTCGATCGAGGGCTGGTGAATCATGTTCGACGCTGGCCAGCCGCCCGGCCCGATCCGGTCAGCGCCATCGAAACGCAGCAGCACGTCGCCCTTCGCATTGATGAAATCGTAACGCGGCGCCTGCCGGCACGATGCGGCGATCGGCGCCGCGATCTGCAGCGACTGGAAGATCCGCAACGCCTCGGAATCGATGTGTGCGGCCCGCGGCAATTGGTAGATGTCCGCCGCGCGATCGGCGATCACCACCTTGACGCCGCGCTTTGCCAGAAGCAGCGCGAGCGTCGACCCGGTCGGCCCCGCACCGACGACGAGGACGTCGCAGGTGCGGGTCTCGGTCACGCTGTGGCTTCCTCCGCCGCCATCACGCCCTCGATCGCACCGAGCCGGTCGATCTCACAGCGCACGATGTCGCCGGGCTTCAAAAACTGGCGCGGGTCCATCGCCGCACCGACGCCGCCCGGCGTGCCGGTGAAGATCAGATCGCCCGGCTCTAGCGTCATCGCGGCGGAGAGATGCTCGATCTGCTGCCATAGGTCGAAGACGAGGTGCCGGGTGTTTGAATGCTGC
This sequence comes from Sphingomonas sp. NPDC019816, assembly GCF_050274375.1. Lineage (NCBI taxonomy): Bacteria > Pseudomonadati > Pseudomonadota > Alphaproteobacteria > Sphingomonadales > Sphingomonadaceae > Sphingomonas > Sphingomonas sp. NPDC019816. The sequence goes on along the minus strand of NZ_JBNNOB010000008.1, from coordinate 11,364 downwards.
CGCTCCACCCCGTTGACGCTGCACCGCACACCCAGCGCATGTGGATCGCCGATTTCGTCCGCCGTGGTGATCCATGGACCGATCGGCGCATGGGTGTCGAACGACTTGCCCAACGACCATTGCGGTCCGGCGTGCTGCCACATTCGCTCCGTCACGTCGTTGCCGACGCAATAGCCGAAGACATGTTCGTGGGCCCGCTCGGTCGGGATGTGCTTGCCACGCCGGCCGATCACCGCGACCAGTTCGACCTCGTAGTCGACGAACGGCGCGCCGCTTGCGATCAGGATCGGGTCATACGGCCCGTTCACGCACGTCTGCGCCTTGGTAAACCAAACCTGGCGCTGCGGCGTCTCCATCTTCGATTCGGCGATGTGATCGGCGTAGTTGAGCCCAATCGCAAAGATCTTGCCCGGGCGCAGCACAGGCGCGCGAAGACGTACGCGATCGAGCGGAACGCCGGCGGATGCGTCCAGCGCCGCGAGGGCATCGGGCTGGTCATGAAAACCCGCGATAAGGTCGATCATCGTCCCGGGCCTGCCGCTTGCCACGATGCGATCGCCCAGCACCACGCCGGTGCGGGTCACGCCCTCATGATCATAGGTGGCGAGCTTCATGCGCCAATCCTCTCGCTTGACGCGGCGCTCGGGCGCCGCACAGTGACTTGGTGGTCAACTGCTCCTTTGTGACCAATTAGTCAAGTGGGATGTGCCGTGTCGTCGTTTCCAGTTCTTTCACCGCGCGCAGCGAAAACCCGCGGCGCACTACTCGCCGCCGGGCTCGAACTGTTGGCGGAACGACCCGTCGACGCGATCGCCATTGATGATCTGGTCGCCGCCGCCGGCGTGGCCAAGGGATCGTTCTTCAACCACTTCGCCGACAAGCGCGCGTTCGCTCAGACGATCGCGGAGGACATCCGGCGCGAGGTCGAGGCGCGGGTCGCCGCGACGAATCAGGGCGTCACCGATCCGCTGGGACGGCTGGCGGGCGGCATGATCGCCGCTGCCGCTTTCGCGCTGACCGAGCGCAAGCGTATGGTGGTACTCGCCGGTGCCGGTCGCGGGATGATCGACATGGCGCACCCGCTTAACGACGGGGTGCGCCGCGACTTCGCGGCCGCCGTCGCCGCGGGCCTGGTCAGCACGGAGGAGGCGGATACGGGGCCGCTCTTCTGGCTCGGCTGTTGCCACACCGTGGCTAGCGCGGTGGCGCAGGAGCAGCCCGACCGCGCCGAGTCGATCGCCATACTGGTCGGCATGCTGACGCTGGCGCTACGCGGCTTGGGTGTCGAGGCCGGTCGGATCGCCAGCATCACCCAGGCGGAGCGGCTGCACGCTCGCCTGGGTCGAGCCACGCGTTAGCGCACCGTCGTCCGCTCGATGTGATTCGATCCGACCGGCAGCGTGAGCATGAGGCCATCGTCCGCGAGCATCTATTTCGATTGCCGCCGCAGGGCTGCAACTCCTCGTGTGAACAGCGCGCGCGTGAGCATATTGTCGGGCGGGATCGGGCCCATGTGGTTGAAGACCAGCAGGCCGACCCCCGCCCTGTTCGCCGCCTCCGCCGCCTGCTCGGGTGTCGCGTGATAGTTGCCGACGTCCGCCATCACGTCAGCGAGTTGCGTCTGCCCGCTCCGGCGCAGGCCGGTCACGAAAAGGTCCCGCGCGCGGTTTGAATTGCCCTCATGGATCAGCACGTCCGCACCACGTGTGGTGCGGATGAGATTCGCGCTCACGCTGGTGTCGCCGGATACCACCACGGAACGCCCGCGATAATCGAAGCGATAGCCGACCGCGGGATAGACTGGCTCGTGCACGACCTGGAACGCGGTAATCCTGAGGCCGCCCTCGTCGTAGATCACGCGCCGGCCCATGTGCGTCGGGCGCTCGGTAGCGCCGGCAAGCCCGAACGGCCGTGCCGCGAGTTTGGCGGCGTCCAGCGGCAGGCCGTGCTCGGTGGACCGCACCCCATCGTCGAATGCATAGGCCGTGTTGAACCCCTCGACGACCCGCTCCACGCCGTCAGGGCCATAGACCGGCAGCGGCCGCGTCCGCCCACCGGCCCAGCCTTGCATCCGAAACTCGCCCAGATCGCCGATATGGTCCGAGTGGAAGTGCGTGATGAGGATTGCGGACACCCGGTTGAGCGGGAAGCGCCACAGTGCCAGCTTGTTGGCGGATCCCGGTCCGGCGTCCACCACGAAGACTCGGCCGCCCGCCATCACCGCGGTGCAAGACTTCGCGCGCAGCGCACTCGGTGGCGGCGGCGCGGTGCCGCAGATCAGGACGCGTAGCGCGTGGCGATCGTCGACGTCGATTGGCGGTCGGGCGAGTTGACGCGCCACGCCCCGCGCGATCATCCAGTCCTGCACCGCCGCGACCCGCAGGAGCAGCCCGCCTCCACCGAGCACTATTGCCGCGGCGAGAAGCGTGAGAAGCGCCCAGCGCTGCACGCGCGACCGGCTCAATTCGCCGCCTCCAGCGCGGGCAGCTCGTACGCGCCGTCGAGCCAGGACTTCGCCGGCAGATAGGCGCGCATCGCCAGGGCGAACGGTCCGTCCGGCGCGGGCAGCCAGTTGGCCGTCTCGCTCGGCTCGCGCGCGCCGATCAGGATCGTCAGCCCGCCGTCCGGATCGAGCCGCAAGCCTGGCGTGCGGTCGCCGATCGAATAGCGCTGCAGCGGGTTTTCGGTCAGGAACATCTGGCCGTCGGGCATGATCTCGTACAGCGCCAGCGACCAGAAGGCGTTGACCGGCGGGAGTTGATCCGGCGCGAAGCGGAGCCGCCACTGTCGGCGACCATCATACGCGCCGCGATCGGGGCCGCGGCCGATCAGGTACAGCGCCTCGACCGACGGCATCGCGGCCAATCCCTTCAGCGCCACCGCCGCGCGGTAGCGATAGTCCTGTCCGAAATCGCCGATACTTTGTCCCGGTTCGATCCAGCCGTTGCGCACGCGAGCGCCGATCCCGCCGCCGCTTCGCACCAGCGTCCGTGCGGAGACGACGCCGCGAGCGATCGCCTCGCGCTCCTCGGCGGTGAAGCGCGATGCATCGAACGATGCGTCGGTCAGTCCCAGCGGAACGATCCGGCGCAGCAGGGCGAGATCCGTCACCGGCGGAGGGTTGTTCCGCATCATGGCGTGTAGCGCCGCGAAATAGTCTGGCCAGTCGGCATCCCGCGCGACAAGAGGCGTCCAGGCCGGCGCTTCGGGCGCCTCCAGTCCAATCGCCTGCTGGACCATACGCGCGGCCTCAAGATCGGATGGTCCATCGACCAGCACGCGCGCAAGGGCCCAGACGAAATCGGTCGGGCTGCGCAGCACCATCGGGCCATGCTCGGTGGAAGCTGGCCCGACGAGGCGGAACGTGCCGCCCTGGGCCCCGGTCGTGCGCGTGCCCAGGATGGCGAAATTGTTGGTCCATGCGTCAATAAACGCCACCGACAGATAGCGTTCGCCGGAGGCAGGCAGCGTCAGCGTCAAGCCTCCCTGGCTCAGATCGAGGTGTGCGCTGGAATAAAGCGTATCGTTGTTGGGAAGGGTCACATCACGATCGCGCGGCGTGAGCAGGCGACCGACATGGTGGAAGCTGTTCTGTCGAGCGCCCCGTGCGAGCGCGCGAGTGCGGGTGGTCGCCATTTCGATCGCGGGCAAGCCATACAGCCAGGCCTCCTGTGCGATCACCTCCAGCTCTTCGATCACCGGCCTCTCCAATCCAGTTTTTGACCGAATAGTCATATACAGGTTCTGGCGGATAGCGATACCTGTTGTGCGCCGATGGAACTCAGCGGTCGCAAATCTGGGCGGTAGCGGACGCTGCGCAGCACCTCACTGGAAGCTAGGAAATGAGCATTGGCGGCGGAGTCGCGACTTTTAGAGTAGGTATAGTCGCGACCGAACCACCCAGCCCGGCCATCGCCTCTTCGCGCCTCTCTCTATCAGATCACCTCGAGGGGCGGGACGCGCGCGCTGATTGCGAAATCATAGACGAAACCCGGCTCAGCCGCGACAAAGCGGCTGGCCGGTAGGTTTGCCGCAGCCAGCGCGTCAGCTAGTGCCCGCTTCGGCGCGTCGCGAGCCTCGTTCGTCAGCTGAAACGTGCCCCAGTGAATACCGAGCGCGTGACAGGCGTCCACGTCGTGAAATATCTGCACCGCTTCGCTCGGATTCACGTGCAGCGGCTCCATGAACCAGCGCGGCTCGTAGGCACCGATCGGGATCAGCGCGACGTCCCGTGAACCGAGCCGCTCTCTTACGTTCCGGAACATAGCGCCATCGCCATACCCCGTGCCACCGGCGAACCACACCGTTCCGACCGGCGTTTCCAGCCAATGTCCTGACCATAGCGCCATCCGCTGATCCGACAGCGAGCGACCGGCCGAATGGTTCGCGGGCGTTAGGGTCGTGCCCAGCGTATCGTTCAGCGGCAACCTGTCCCACTAGTCACCGACCACACAGCGCGCGTCAGCCACGGCGGCGCGAACGATCGCATCATTGCCGAGCGGCATGACGAAAAGGGGCGCGTGTTCAGCCTGGAGCCGCCGAAGCGTTGCCGTGTCGAGATGGTCATAATGGCAGTGGCTGAAAGGACGGCGTCGATCGGCGGGAGATCGCCAAAGACTGTCCGTCGTCAGAACATTTGGCGCAGATCGCGGCGTAGCTTAGCGGAGAGCGGGCCTCGTCTGGGCGTTGATGTTAGGCGGCGAGCTTGCGGTGCTGCAAGCGCCGATGCTCGATGGTCTGTCGCTTGATCCTTTCGCGTTGTTTGATGATGGCTGGCGCCCTGCCGAAGTGGGCATCGGCCGGCGTCACATTGTTCAGGCTCTCGTGGTAACGCTGGTGATTGTAGTGCTCGACGAAGGCTGCGATCTGGGCCTCAAGGTTTCCGGGCAGGAAGTAGTTTTCCAGCAGGATGCGGTTTTTCAGGGTTTGGTGCCAGCGCTCGATCTTGCCCTGGTTCTGAGGATGGCAGGGGGCGCCGCGGACATGGCTCATCTTGTTGGCCTCGATGTATTCGGCCAGTCCGCCAGCGATGTAGCTGGGGCCGTTGTCGCTGAACAGCCGAGGCTTGTGCAGCACCGTGGCGCTGTCGCAGCCGGAAGCGGCCAAGGCGAGGTCCAACGTATCGGTGACATCCTCGGCGCGCATGTTGGTGCACAGCTTCCAGGCAATGATATAGCGCGAGAAGTCGTCGAGCACGGTCGACAGGTACATCCAGCCCCAGCCTATGAACTTAAAGTAGGTGAAGTCGGTCTGCCACATCTCGTTCGGCCGGCTGGTCTTCGTGTGGAACTGATCGGCGGCCTTGACCACAACGTAGGCCGGGCTGTTGATCAGGTCATGGGCCTTCAACAGGCGGTAAGCCGTGGTTTCTGACACGAAGTACCGCTTCTCGTCGGTGAACCGCACCGCCAGTTCGCGGGGGCTCAGCTCGGACTGTTCCAGCGCCAGTTCGATGATCTCGTCGTGGAGGTTGGCTGGGATGCGGTTCCACACCCGGCTCGGCGCCGATAGCCAATCTTCCAGCGCTTCCGGCCTGCCTTCGAGATAGCGGTCGTACCAGCGGTAAAACGTTCGGCGGGGGATGCCGAGCTGGTCCAGCGTCCGCTTTGCTGGCAGGTGCGACTGCTCGACGATCCGGATCATCGTCCAGCTTTTCTGATGCGGGATACCTCATTCGTCGTCGCCCCCATCCGCAATCATGCTTTTCTTGAGCGGACGGTTTTCCAGTGTCAGGTCGGCCACGCATTCCCTCAGGGCGCGGGCCTCGCGGCGCAGATCCTGCACCTCGCCGGTGGTCGCGGCACGGGCGGTGTCGCCGGCTATGCCGCGCTTGCCCGCTTCCATGAACTCCTTGGACCACGTGTGATACAGGCTCTGTGCGATGCCCTCCTTGCGGCACAGCTCGGCGATGCTGTCGTCGCCGCGCAGGCCTTCGAGCACGATGCGGATCTTGTCCTCGGCCGAGAAATGGCGCCGGGTCAGCCGCCGGCTGTCGTTCACGACCTGCTCCGCAGGGGCCTTCGCCGACGATTTTGAATAGGAGGGTTTGGGCTTCATCTTCGTTCCTTCGTCACTACGACAAAGCCCAAATCCTCCTTAAATCACAACCTCAAGTCTGTGCCATTGGCGCTGACGGCGGACAGGGCACCTATGCTCAGCAGCTCGGGCCAGTCAGGCCGCGGACCCGAAGCCTTTTCGCGGTACACCGCTGCAACATGATAGCCTGCGGCACGAGCGCCTGTGACAATCGTATTTCGTCGGGTCAGATCCTGCTTGTCCGTGCTGACGCGCAGGTACACGCGCGCCGCGCGCACCGACGGAAGCGTTCCGTCGCTTGTCATGGCCAATCTACGTACACCCATAGGAGCCACTGCTGGAGCAGCTGGCTCGGAATGGCAAGTTGCGATCCTGTCGAGCCTAGCTCAGCAAGCCAGGCCTAAGTAGCTATTGAGCACGGATATGAACGAGGACTGATCACCAACCGCGACGTAGTGCCGTCCTTGGCGCTAGGCATAAGCGGTGGAAGGCGGTACATTCCAGAGATTGGGTCAGCCAAGCGAGTTCAGTGCAGATGGAAGCGCAAAGGGTCAAGATCGTGGATGGTGGTAAGCTGGTGATCCCGGCGGCTATGCGCCGTGAGCTCGGGATCGCCACGGGTGACATCGTTCTCGTCGATGTGGACGATGGCGAGTTGCGGGTACGTTCCGTGCCTAGAGCACTTGAGCGTGCTCGTGCGATTCTGCGCAAGTATGTGCCCGAAGGCGTCGGCTTGGCTGACGAGCTGATCGCAGAGCGCCGGCGCGAGGCGGAGCGTGAGTAGCAAGGTCGTACTCGACGCCTCCGCCCTGCTCTGCCTGTTGAACGACGAGCCCGGGGCGGATCGGGTAGTCGACGTCCTGACCCGCAGCATTATCGGAACGACCAACCTCGCCGAGGTCGTCTCCAAGCTTCGGGACCGAGGATTGCCGCTCGACAAGGTGCGTGAGGCGCTTGGCGGGCTGCAGCTAGATGTCCGGCCGCTCTCTCCTGCCCAAGCGCTCATCATAGGGGACCTGCGACCGTCGACGAAGGCGCTTGGTCTTTCGCTTGGTGACCGAGCGTGTCTTGCCTTGGCGATCGACCTGCAAGCGGAGATGTTCACGACGGACGCTCCGCTGGCGAGCGCTGAGGTCGGCGTCACCATCACCAACGTGCGGCCGCTCGCGGAGTAGCCGCACATTCGTGCTTTTGGGTGCGGCAGGCTCAGGCGGATGGTGGGCGGCGGACCAGTGCGCCTGACGTCCACTGTTTCGGGCGCAGATCCACTCTTTCAGGGTGCTGCTGTAGGACGGATTGCGTCCACCATTTCAGGAAAACCTACAGATCATGCAACGGTTCGGACGGCCAACCTTCGTGGCCCAAATGTCGGTTTCTCTGAAATAGTGGACATTTCGCCTTCGTTGGAGTGTTCCTGAAATAGTAGCTTCGCAGCTTAAACATAGGACGGTCCGGCTCATGCTTGAGCCGGAAAAAGCCGGTGCGAGGGAGTGCTCAGGTCCGCACGCGGGAGAGCACTCGGGCCGCAACGCCGCTCTGGGCCTGAAGCCGGCGGCCATAGCGCAGCGCCGTGGATGGCGACGACCAGCGCAGTGTCAGCGCGATGCCGGCGCCGTCCTCACCCGCCGCGAACAGGTCCTGCGTCAGTCCGACCCGCAGCGAGTGCGTGGAAAGCGCCGCGATTGCCGCTTCGAGTTCGCCGGCCGGCAGTTCGACTAATCCCGCCCGGGCGGCCGCGAGTGCAATCCGCCGATAGATGCCGGTGATACCCTGGCGGCTGAGAGGCGCGTCCCCGACCGTGTAGGTCACCAGCAGCGCTGCAGCCTCGGCGTCCTCGTCGCCCCAGCGCGCGTCCGCCAGTTCCTTCGACCGCTGCCGACGCCGATCGACGCCAACGCGCCGAAACAGCACGCCGTCGCCAATCATCGCTTCGGCGCGCCATGCGGCGACGCGGCGCATCGTGTCGGCGGACAGCCACGCCCAGGCCCCGATCCCTTCCTGGTCGGTCTTGGAGCGCGGCAGGTGAAGCAACCCGGTGCCGTCCGACTGCGGTCTGAGGTCGGCAACCGCGACGGCGATCAGTTCGCTGACCCGCAGGCCGGCGTCGTAGCCGAGTGATAGCAGCGCTGCATCGCGCAGGCCCTGGGCATCGCCGGTACAGGCGGCGAGCAGCGCCGACAAAGTGAAGCCACCCGCCTCACCGAGCCCGCCGCCAAAGCGGAGCGGGGCGGCCTGGCGTTGCGCCGCGCCCTGGCGCCGGCGGTTGCCGCGCAGCGCGTTGCGGACCATCGGCGCCGACGTCGGCAAGGCGTCGCTGCCGAGGCCGAGCAGCCGGTGCACCGTCGCAAGGCTGGCGATGCGGCGAGATAGCGTTGCGGGCTTCTTGCCGTCGGCTTCGAGCGCGCGCAGGTAGCGCACCAAGTCCTCGGGATCGGCGGGACACGGGCGCCGGTGCTCGCCGGCGCACCAGTCGAGCCAGCAGTCGAGGTCGGCCGCGACCGCAAGCTTGGAGGCGTCGGCCATCGCCTCGAGCGCGGTCTCGACGCCGAGCGCGCTAACCGGGGGCAGGCCGGCGGGTGCGGCGCGGCCGAGCACGGTCAGCAACCGCGCGTCGGGTGTGGCGGCATCGTCGCCGCCGGCGCGCCGCGAGCGGCGCGTCGGCAGCACGGCGTGGGTCCGGACGAGCAGCAGCGTGGTCGGCACGGCTTGTTCGCTGGTGGCCGACATGATGGTGTCACTTGTGTCTTTAGATCCCGGTTGTGGCACGTCGCCGACCGTGAGACTCAAAGGATCTCGCTTGCCCTGATCGGGCGCGCTCGGCGCTGGTGTATTGCTACCTTCGTACACCACCCTGCCCCGCTATCCTGTTCTGAGCAATAACGCGCCTGTACATACCATAAGTCGCGATTATGGAAAGTGCCCGTGTGTGGCGTGGCGCAGGGAAGGGGGCGTGTCACGCTTCTGCACGTGTGGCACGGCATCACCGACGTTGAGGGTCGGCAATGATGCGCCTATACTGTCCCCAGCGACACACCGAGCAACAGGCTGCCACCATGACCGTCCAAGTCAACATCACGCCCAACGGCCGCATGAGCCTGCCGGCCGACATCCGCAAGCGGCTTGGGCTCACCGGCGGCGGTGCGGTTTATCTCGACGAGACGGCCGATGGCGTCGTGCTGCGCACCGTGCCGCAGATCGTGGCGCAGGCGCAGGCGCTCGCGCGCCGTTACCGCGACGCCCCCGGCTCCAGCGTCGACGACTTCCTCGCCACCCGCGCCGCGGAGAACGGCGAATGAGCGTCGTGCTCGACGCCTCGGCGCTGCTCGCGCTGCTGCGCGGCGAGGCTGGCGCCAAGAAGGTCGAGGGCGCGCTCGCCGGCGCGCGCATGTCGGTGGTCAACATGGCTGAGGTTGCCACTCACTACCACAAGCTCGGCATGCCCGACGAGGAGGTCGACGCCATGCTGCGGCCGCTGCCGGTCGAGCTCGTCCCGGCCGATGCGGCGCTTGCGCGCGAGGCCGCGCGGCTGCGGCGCCACACCGTCGAAGGCGGGCTGTCGCTCGGCGATCGCTTCTGCCTCGCGCTCGCCAAGCGCGAAGGTCTGCCCGCCTGGACCTCCGACCGTAAGTGGAAGGAGATCGCGGCTGCGGCCGAGGTCAAGGTGGTGGCGATCCGCTGACTGCACGAGTTCGTGCTATCGAGTAGGATATCGAGGACGCCCGCGTGCAGGACCTGATTGAACAGCCGGCGCGCTATCTCGCGACCGTCGAGGAAATGCTGATCGCCGAACGCATGACCCAGGCGGCCAACGTCGTGCGCGCGGCCACCCCGCGGATCGAGCGGACCGGCTACGACAACTGGAACGGCGGCACTGAGCAGTGGACGGTGTTCCTCTCGATTGATCCGGCCGAGTATGCGCTGCTAGGCGGCGCCAAGGACGGGGTCGAAGAGCAGATCACCCAACGCCTTAAGGCCGTGCTCGAACCCTTCACCCAGGATTGGTACAGCGCCAAGCTCGTGCCGCGGCTCGCGGCGCCAAGTGCTCCCGCCCGGCCGAACGACCGGGTCCGCCGACAGACGCGACAGAACATCATCGATGGCCTACGGATCGACCAGGTTGCGTGGTGCGGCACGCTAGACGACGTCGACTTTCTGGCCCGGCTCTACAGCCTCGACACGCTGCCGTCCTATGACTCGCGTTACAAGGATGCCGCCGGCGACATCTACCAGCACCGCGTTAACAATTTCGATTGGGGCGAGGACTGGGTCTATGACGACGCCCGCTTCGGGCTGTCGAGTGGACCGGACGAGGTCTTCCTGCGCTTCCTCTGCGAAACGGTCCACCCCGTGGTTCGTCCCGACAAGGACGAGGCGATCCGGCTGGTGGCGCAGTACAACGACCAGCTGCGCCAGGACGGCTGGGAGCTGGTTGAGGAGGAGCGGATCGCGGGGCGGCCGCGCTTCGTGGCCCGGCGCGCGGGGCTCGCCGGCGGTCGATCGGTCTCCCGCGCGCGAACGGTCGCGGACGCGCTCGATGCGGGCTGGATGCAGAAGGAGATCGAGCGGCTCGAAGTCGCGGTCGAGGCCGATCCCGCGCTTGCGATCGGCACCGCCAAGGATCTGGTCGAGACCTGCTGCAAGTCGATCCTCACCCGGCAGGGGGTCACCTTCTCCAAGACGGTGACGCTGCCCGAACTGACGAAACTGCTCACCAAGGAACTGAAGCTCGTTCCCGAGGGCATCCCTGACGAGGCCAAGGGCGCTGAGGCGATCCGGCTGCTGCTGCGCAATCTGACCACGATCACCCAGTACCTCTCGGAGATCCGCAGCCTGTACGGCTCAGGCCACGGCCGCGACGGCCGTCACCGCGGGCTCGAGCCGCGCCATGCCCGCCTCGCCGTCGGCGCGGCCGTCGCGTTTATCGACTTTGTCTCCGACACCTATCACCAGCGCATCCTGCCTGGTGCGGCCCCCTCACCATCGCTCACCGACGCGCGCAGCGCGCGGCAGGGCTGACGATCATTACTCAAGAGGCTTTCGCGTGTTCGATCATCCAATGAGCGACCAGGATCGACAATATCTGATCCGGCTCGCCCGTATCGCGGTCGCCAACTTCAACGCCGGCGACTGGAAGGAGCTCGGCGTTCATCTCGGCGCGCTCGACGTCATCACCGGCCACGATCGCCTACTGCGCAGCCTCAGCTTCGCGGATCCCGACTATTCGGGACACGCACATGGCGTGCTGTTCTCGCTGGCGGAGCGCAACCCGCACAACCTCGCCACGATCGCTTCCTTTATCCGCGATAAATACGGTGACGACGGCGAGCT
>NZ_JBNNOB010000007.1:0-50346 GCF_050274375.1 Sphingomonas sp. NPDC019816 | reverse complement strand
CCAATGTCGTCGGCGTCATGGGCCTTGTCGAGAACATGCCCGACGGCAATGCCCAGCGTCCCGGTGACGTCGTCACCTCGATGTCGGGCCAGACGATCGAGGTCATCAACACCGACGCCGAAGGCCGTCTGGTCTTGTGCGACGCGCTGACCTGGGTCCAGAAGACGCATGCGCCCTCGACCATCGTCGATCTCGCCACGCTGACCGGCGCGATGATCATCAGCCTGGGCAACGAGCATGGCGGCGTGTTCGCCAATGACGATTCGCTCGCCGAGGCGCTGCTTGCGGCGGGCAAGGCGACCGACGAGAAGCTGTGGCGCTTCCCGCTGTCCGATGCCTATGACAAGCTGATCGACAGCCAGATCGCCGACATGAAGAATGTCGGTCCGCGCGGCGGCGGCTCGATCACGGCGGCGCAGTTCCTGAAGCGCTACATCAACGACGGGGTCGCCTGGGCGCATCTCGACATCGCCGGCATGGTTTGGTCGGACAAGCCCGGCGTCAATCACGACAAGGGCGCGACCGGTTACGGCGTGCGCCTGCTCGACCGGTTCGTCGCGGACCGGTTCGAGGTCTGAGCGACCGAGGAGCGGCGCCGATGCAGGTCGACTTCTATCATCTGACCATGGCGCCGCTCGACCGGTTGCTGCCCGTCATCGCCGATCGCGTGATGGCCGGCGGCGGCCGCCTGCTGATCGTCAGCGGCGATGCCGACCAGCGCGCCGCGCTCGACCGGCAACTCTGGATGGTGCCGGCCGATGGCTTTCTGCCCCACGCGCAGGCGGGGGAGGGGGACGATGGTCTTCAGCCGATCCTGATCGCGGCCGAGGTGCAGCCGACCAACGGCGCGCGGCATGTCGCGCTGGCGGACGGGCAATGGCGCGACGAGGCGCTGGGCTTCGAGCGTACCTTCCACTTCTTCGATGGCGACCGCATCGCCGAGGCGCGTGCGGCGTGGCGTGCGCTGGCCGACCGCGAGGGGGTGGAGCGGCGCTACTGGAAGCAGAATGACCAAGGCCGCTGGGAGCAGGCGGCCTGACAGTCCTCCCCGGCACGGGGAGGGGGACCAGCGAAGCTGGTGGAGGGGGTGTGCCGCAAGCGGCACCCTGTGTGGAAGCCCCCCTCCGTCAGCGCTGTCGCGCTGCCACCTCCCGTGTCGAGGAGGATCGATCGCCATAAGACATTGCATTGCTTCCCCGCCCCGACTAGGGCGACGCCACTTCCAGCCAACACCTTAATCAGGAGCTGCGTGACCATCATGGCCGCGAACCGTACCTTTTCGATCATCAAGCCCGACGCCACCCGCCGCAACCTGACCGGTGCCGTCACCAAGATGCTGGAGGAAGCCGGCCTGCGCGTCGTCGCCTCGAAGCGCATCCAGATGACCCGCGAGCAGGCCGAAGGCTTCTACGCGGTCCACAAGGAGCGCCCCTTCTTCAACGATCTGGTCGAGTTCATGATCTCGGGTCCGGTCGTCGTGCAGGTGCTGGAAGGCGAGAACGCCATGCAGCGCAACCGTGACATCATGGGCGCGACCAACCCGGCGAACGCCGAGCCGGGCACGATCCGCAAGGAACTGGCCGAGTCGATCGAAGCCAACACCGTCCATGGTTCGGACTCGGACGAGAATGCCGAGATCGAGATCGCGTACTTCTTCAAGCCCGAAGAAATCGTCGGCTGATGACGTGGCGGCTGCGGCGGGCCTGCCCGGGCGATGCGCCCGCGTTGTCGCTCGTCGCGGCCGCCAGCTTTCTTGAGACGTTCGCCGGGATCATCGCCGGTCCCGACATGGTGCGCCACTGCACCTCGAACAGTTGTCCCGCCAAGTTCGACGCCTGGGTCGTCGATCCCGCGAGTGTCGTGACCCTGGCCGAGCATCCCGACGGCGCGGCGCCGGTCGGCTACACGCTCCTCACACCCCCCGATCTGCCCATCGCGACCGATGCGCACGATATCGAACTTCGCCGCATCTATGCCCTGTCGCTGACCCGTGGCTCCGGCCTTGGCCACCAGCTGATGGCTCGGGCGGTCGACGACGCGCGCGCGATGGGGCGACGACGCATGGTGCTCGGAGTGTTGGGCATCAATGCGCAGGCCCGGGCGTTTTACGAGCGCGAGGGTTTCACGCTTGCCGGCACGCGGCAATTCCGGGTGGGCGAAGCCCTGTTCGATGACGTCGTCTACGCGAAGACGCTATAGGCCGGCGCGTTTCTCTCACCTCACCAATGAGGGCGCCGTCTCAAGTCCGCCGCGCCGCCCAGGCGGCGTTCAGTTTCGCCACCGTTCCGTTCCGGTCACGCAGGCGCAAGCCCTCCAGCCGCAACGTCCGGCCGCGCAAAAGCCGGCCATGCGTGCTCCAGATTACGTCATATAGCCCCGTCACCGTCCGCGCGGTGTCGCCGTCCCAGTAACGGGTGGTGATGAGCGCCGGCAAGCGGCCCTCGCGCGTATCCGCCTGACCGTCCGTCAGCGCCAGGATCGGGCCGGCGATCGGCTCCGCCTCGATCACCGGATCACCCATCGGCACCTGACGCCCGACCCCGGATTTGGCCGGGAAGGCGATCGTCACCTCCTGCAGGTCGTGGTTCGGGTCGCGCAGCGCGAGGCGGCGGCCATCGCCTTCGACCGTCGCGGTCAGGTCGAGCCGCCCGCGCTCGTGACGCTGGGCGCTGGCGGCGGCCCTCTTATCGGCGGCGTCGCTGCGCCGTTGCGACCAGTTGAAGTAGAGAGTCAGCGAGGCGACGATCAGGCCCGCGATCGCGACGAATTCGGCCAGCGTCAGCAGCCGGCGGCGCGACTTGGCGCGCTCGGCGGCCTCGTCGTCCGCCCGTCCGCTCATCGTCCGCCGGCCTCCAGCAATCCGGTGGGCGCGACCAGTTCCCAGCTGCGCGCGATCCGGTCTTCGATCAGCGTCCAGTCGCTGTCGATCGAGGGCGCAAGCTCATGCCACACGGGCGCCTGACCCGCGTCGGCGGCGCACAGATGCAGGGCGGCGGCGTCTTGGCCGACGCGGACGAACGGCGCGCCTTCGACCAGGAATCGGGTTTCGCCGTCGGCGGTATCCTCGCTCGTACCGGGCAGCAGCAGGGCGATGTCGCGGATGCGGGAGAGAATATCGGTCATCGACGTACGAACTCCGTCAGGACTTGGGGGTAAAGCCGGTGTTCCTCAACGAGCACGCGCGCCGCGAGTGCCGTGGCATCGTCACCCGGCAGGATCGGGACTTCGGCCTGCCCCAGCACCTTGCCGTCATCCAGCGCCTCGGTGACGATATGCACCGAGCAGCCCGCCTTCGCGTCACCCGCCGCGATCGCGCGGGCATGGGTGTCCAGCCCCTTGTAGAGAGGAAGCAGGGAGGGGTGGATGTTGAGGATACGCCCCCGCCACCGCGCGACGAAATCACCCGACAGCAATCGCATATAGCCGGCGAGCGCGATCACCTCTACACCCGCATCACGCAGCGCCTCGTCGATCGCGGCCTCATAGGCCGGCTTGCCGATCCCCTTCGGGGACAGGGCGAAGGTCGTGATCCCCTGTTCCGCCGCCCAGGCCAGCCCGGCCGCCTCGGGCTTGTCCGAGGCGACGAGGACGACCTCATAGCCGGCATCGGCGGCACGCGCCGCCGCGACCAGCGATTGCATGTTGGAGCCCCGGCCGGAAATCAGGATGCCGACCTTCGCCCGGCCGTCAGGCCGCATGGGTCGCGGTCCAGTCCGCCTTGGCACTCCAGGTACCGGCCGATCCCTTGACGGTGCAGCCGCGCTCGCCCGCCTCGATCCGGCCGATGGTCACGACCGTCTCGCCGGCCTCGGTCAGCGTGGCGGCGACCGCTTCGGCCCGATCAGCGGCCACGACTACTGCCATGCCGATGCCGCAGTTGAAGGTGCGCGCCATTTCCTCGGGCTCGATCCCGCCCTGCGCCTGTAGGAACGCCATCAGACGTGGCTGTTCCCAGCCATCGGCATCGACCACCGCATGCGCGCCCTTGGGCAGGACGCGCGGGATGTTTTCGAGGAGACCCCCGCCGGTAATGTGCGCCAGGCCCTTGATGGTCCCCGCCTTGATCGACGGCAGCAGTGCGCGAACATAGATCCGAGTCGGCGCCATCAGCGCCTCGATCAGCAACCGCTCCTGGTCGAACAGCGCCGGGCGATCGAGCTTCCAGCCCTTGTCGGCCGCCAGGCGGCGGACGAGCGAGAAACCGTTGGAATGGACGCCCGACGACGCCAGGCCCAGGATCACGTCGCCATCGCCGATGTCGGCGCCGGTCAGCACCTGATCGCGCTCGACGGCACCCACGCAGAAGCCGGCGAGATCGTAATCGCCCGCCGCGTACATGCCCGGCATCTCGGCGGTCTCGCCGCCGATCAGGGCGCATCCGGCGATGCGGCAGCCTTCGGCGATCGAGGCGATCACGCGTTCGGGCACATCGCCCTCCAGCTTGGCGGTGGCGTAATAGTCGAGGAAGAACAGCGGCTCGGCGCCCTGCACGATCAGATCGTTGGCGCACATCGCCACCAGGTCGATGCCGACGCCGTCATGGCGGTCATGTTCGATCGCCAGCTTCAGCTTGGTGCCGACACCGTCATTCGCCGCGACTAGCAACGGATCGGTGAAACCCGCCGCCTTTAGGTCGAAGAAACCGCCGAACCCGCCTAGATCGGCATCGGCACCCGGCCGGCGCGTCGCCTTGGCGAGCGGGCCGATCGCACGGACCAGCGCATTGCCGGCGGCAATCGAAACGCCGGCATCGGCATAGGTATAGGCGGTGCCGGTTGGGGCGGGCGACGAGGGGGCGGAGGGGCTGCTGTTGTCGGTCATGTTTGCCCGTTAGCTATATCGCGCTTGGATTTCCACGCCTGCTTCGCCAAAAGGCCGCGATGCGTTTGCGATTGCCCCATCGGATATTCGGTCTTGCCGCCCTGGCCGGGGTCGGCATCGGGGCCAGTGCCGTCATGGCCCAGATAGAGGGACAGGATCGCGGCGTCGTCCCGGTCGACAGCGGCAACGCCTATGAGGTCTCCGGGATCGCGGTCGATGTCTCGGGCAAGACGGCTGAGGACGCGCGGCTGGGTGGTTGGCGGATCGCACAGCGAAAGGGCTGGGCGATGCTCGCGCAGCGGCTGGGTCGGTCCGGCACCGGCGCGTCGGACGGCATGCTCGATTCGCTGGTCTCCGGGATCGTGGTCGAGAATGAGCAGATCGGCCCCAACCGCTATGTCGCGCGGCTGGGCGTCCTGTTCGACCGCGCCCGTGCCGCGTCGATCCTGGGCGTGTCGGCCTATGCCGATCGCTCGCCGCCGATGCTGGTCATGCCGTTGCAGGTGTCGGGTGGCGTGTCGCAGATGTTCGAGACGCGTACCCCCTGGCAACAGGCCTGGGCACGCTTCCGCACCGGCAACAGCACGATCGATTATGTCCGCCCCTCGGGCACGGGCGCCGATCCGCTGCTGCTCAATGCCGGGCAGATCCAGCGGCGCTCTCGCGGATGGTGGCGTTCGATCCTCGACCAATATGGCGCTTCGGATGTCCTGATCCCGGTCGCCCATCTCTACCGGCAATGGCCGGGCGGGCCCGTGATCGGCGTGTTCGAGGCGCGGCATGGTCCCGACAACGCGTTCATCGGTTCGGTGACGCTGCGTGTCGGCAGTACCGAGGGGCTGGCCCGGTTGCTCGACACCGGCGTGGCCCGTCTCGACTCGCTCTATCAGCGCGCGTTGGCGGACGGGCAGTTGCAGGGCGATCCGACGCTGTCACCCCCGCCCAAGCCGCAGCCCGTCATTACCGATGAGGCCAGTGGCGGTGAGGAACCGATTCAGGGGCTGGACGCCGCCATCGCCTCGACGGGCGCGGGCATCGCCGTGACGCTGCAATATGACGCGCCGAGCGCGAGCGCGGTTGCCAATGTCGAAAGCCTGGTGCGTGGCATCCCGGGTGTGGTCCGCGCCGGCACGACCAGCCTGGCGCTGGGCGGCGTGTCGTTGATGAGCGTCACCTATGACGGCGACCCGGAAAAGCTTCGCCGCGCGCTGGAGCAGCGCGGCTTCCTGGTGTCGGGTTCCGGCACCACCTTGCGCATCAGGCGGGCGACGACGCCATCGCCTGCGCCCTCTACGGATAATGTGACGACCGGATGAACCAGATGGCGCTTCCGCTGCAATGGCCAGCGGACCCCCGATCGGACGCCTTCCTGCTGACCGATTCCAACCGGCTGGCGGCGCGGATGCTGGACCAGTGGGAAAACTGGCCGACCATGGCCGCGATCCTGACGGGGCCGCGCAAGTCGGGCCGGTCGCTGCTCGCGCGCATCTTCGCTGCCCGCAGCGGCGGCACGATCATCGACGATGCCGAGCGCGTGCCCGAGGTGCAGATCTTCCACGCCTGGAACACCGCGCAGGCCGAGCGGCGACCGCTGTTGATCGTCGCGGATGCGGCACCGCCGCGCTGGGCGGTGAAGCTGCCCGATCTGCGCTCGCGTCTGGCCAATAGCAGCCTGGGCGAGATCGGCCCGCCCGACGACGAATTGGTCGCCGCGCTGTTCGAGCATCTGTTCGAGCGGCGTGGCCTGGATGCGCGGCCCGATCTGATCGAATGGCTGACGCTGCGTGTCGAGCGTAGTCACCTGTCTGTCATCCGCGCGGTCGATATGCTCGATCAGGGGGCGATGGAACGGCGCGCGCGTTTGTCCATTGCTCTTGCACGATCCACCCTGATCACGGCTGGCCTCCTCGCCGAGCCTTGAACACAGTCCGAGCGAGAAATATGACCCGTCCCGCCCATATCGCGAAAATGTCCGAGCCGGACGACGATCATTTCACGCCGAACCGCAGCGACCGCTATTTCAACCGCGAACTCTCCTGGCTGGCGTTCAATCGCCGGGTGCTGGAAGAGGCGTGCAATTCGGCGCACCCGCTGCTCGAACGGCTGCGTTTCCTGTCGATCTCGGGGTCTAACCTCGACGAGTTCTTCATGGTGCGCGTCGCCGGCCTGAAGGGGCAACAAGCGCAGGATGTCGAGCAACGCTCGGTCGATGGCCTGACGCCTGGGCAGCAGCTGAACGGCATCATCGCCGAGGCTGACCGGCTGATGGCCAGCCAGCAGGAGGTGTGGGGCGACCTGCGCAACCTGCTCGACGAGGCGGGCATCTTCGTCCTGCGCCGCGACGCGATCGATGCGGAGGCCGGCACTTGGCTGGAAAGCCATGTTCGGGACCAGATATTTCCGATTCTGACGCCCCAGGCGCTGGACCCGGCGCATCCCTTTCCGTTCATTCCCAACAAGGGTCTGTCGATGATCTTCGACCTGACCCGCGTGTCGGATCAGGAGCCGATCCGCGAGCTGGTGATGATCCCCGCCACCATGCCGCGTTTCGTACGGTTGCCGGGGGAGGGCGCGCGTTATGTCTCGATCGAGACGATCCTGCGCCGCTTTTCGGGGTTGCTCTTCCCCGGCTATATCGTCAACGGCGCGGCGACCTTCCGCGTGCTCCGCGACAGCGACATCGAGATCGAGGAAGAGGCCGAAGACCTCGTCCGCTATTTCGCCAACGCCATCAAGCGGCGGCGGCGGGGACGCGTGATCCGGCTGGAGCTGGAAACGGGCATGCCCGACGAGCTGGCGGATGTGCTGCGCGACGAGCTGGGCGGCAGCGACGCGATCATCACGGAGAGCGGCAATCTGCTCGGCATCGGCGACCTCGACATGCTGGTCGACACGGATCGGCCAGACCTGAAGTTTCCGCCCTATTCCCCGCGCTTTCCCGAACGAATCCGGGAGTTTGCGGGCGATTGTTTCGCCGCGATCAAGGCCAAGGACATCGTCGTCCACCATCCGTACGAGACGTTCGAGGTGGTGATCGCCTTCCTGAAACAGGCCGCCGTCGACCCCGACGTCGTCGCGATCAAGCAGACGCTGTACCGCGCCGGCAAGCAGTCGGCGATCATCAACGCGCTGATCGCCGCCGCCGAAGCGGGCAAATCGGTGACCGCCATCGTCGAGTTGAAGGCGCGCTTCGACGAGGAGCAGAACCTATATTGGGCCTCGGCGCTGGAGCGTGCCGGGGTACAGGTCGTCTATGGCTTCATCGACTGGAAGACCCACGCCAAGGTCTCGATGGTCGTTCGTCGCGAGGGCAGCGATTTTCGCACCTACTGCCATTTCGGCACAGGCAATTATCACCCCATCACCGCGCGCATCTACACAGACCTCAGCTTCTTCACCGCCGATCCGCTGCTCGGGCGCGATGCGGCGCAGATGTTCAACTATATCACCGGCTATGTCGAACCGGTGGCGATGAACCATGTCAGCCTGTCGCCACGCGACCTGCGCCACAATCTGATGGCGCTGATCGATGCCGAGATCGCGCACGCCCGCGCCGGGCGGACGGGCAGCTTATGGGCGAAGGTCAATTCGCTGGTCGATCCGCAAGTGATCGAGAAGCTTTATGAAGCCAGCGGTGCGGGCGTCGAAATCGACCTCATCGTGCGCGGCATCTGCTGTCTGCGGCCCGGCGTTCCGGGCATGTCGGAGAATATCCGCGTCAAGTCGGTCGTCGGCCGTTTCCTCGAACACAGCCGCATCTGGGCATTCGGCAACGGCAAGGCGCTGCCGCATGATTCCGCCAAGGTCTTCATCTCCTCGGCCGACTGGATGCCGCGCAACTTCGACCGGCGCGTTGAATATATGCTGCCCATCCTCAACCCGACCGTCCACGACCAGATCCTCGATCAGGTGATGGTCGCCAACCTGCTCGACAACGAACAAAGCTGGGAGCTGGAGCCGGACGGCAGCTATGTCCGCGATCAGCCCGGCGACCGTCCCTTCAACCTGCATCGGTATTTCATGACCAATCCCTCGCTTTCGGGGCGCGGCGCCGCGCTCGACACCAGCAAGGCGGTGCCGACCCTGTCGCTCCGGCGGCAGAAGTGACGGGCGAGGGCTGAACCATGGCGGGAACGCGCGCGCCGCGAACGGCGATCATCGATATCGGCTCCAACTCCGTCCGCCTCGTCGTCTATCAGGGACTGCCGCGTTTGCCGGCGACCCTCTTCAACGAGAAGGTCATGGCGGGCCTGGGGCGCGGGTTGGCGGCGACCGGTGCGATCGATCCGGTCGCGCTGGGCAAGGCGCAGGTGGCGCTCGCCCGGTTCGCCAGCCTGGCGCGTGAAATGGGGGTGACGACGCTGCGGACGGTCGCGACGGCGGCGGTGCGGGACGCGGCCAATGGCGGCGAGCTGATCGCCTGTGCCGAGTCGCTGGGCCTCGAGGTCGAACTGCTCTCGGGTGAGCAGGAAGCCAAGGGGGCGGGCGAAGGCGTGCTGTCGGCCATTCCCGATGCGGACGGCATCGTCGGCGATCTGGGCGGCGGCAGCCTGGAACTGGTGCGCGTCCGTGACGGCGGGGTAGAGGACCGGGTGTCCTTTCCGCTCGGCGTCCTGCGCATCCCGGCGCTGCGCGAACGCGGCGGCAAGACTTTCGAGCGGAACATCGCCCGCCTGATCGAGGAAGCCGGTTGGGAGGGGCGCGGTCGGGGATTGCCCTTCTATATGGTCGGTGGATCGTGGCGGGCGCTGGCACGGCTCGATATGGCGCTGGCCAATTATCCGCTGCCCATCATCCATCATTACGAACTGACGCCGACCGACATCCTGCGTTTGTCGCGTACCATCCCGCACCTCAGCAAGCAGCGGCTGCGCGAGGTGAAGGGCCTGTCGTCCAGCCGCGCCGCGACGCTTGGCGATGCCACGGCGCTGCTCGGTGTCCTGCTCAAGCATCTGGGTAGCAGCACGACCGTCGTCTCGGCCTATGGCCTGCGCGAAGGGTTGCTCTATGGCGGACTGGACGCCAGGACGCGGGCGCTCGATCCGCTGATCGTCGCGGCGCGCGAGGAGGGGCGGTTGCTCGGCCGCTTCCCGGAACATGGCGATCTGCTCGAAAGCTGGACCGCGCCGCTATTCAGCGGTGAAGCGGCGGCTGACGCGCGGCTGCGACACGCGGCCTGTCTACTGGCCGATGTCGGTTGGCGCGCGAACCCCGAGTTTCGATCGGAGCGCGGGGTCGAGATCGCGCTGCACGGCAATTGGGTGGGTATCGACGCGGTCGGCCGCGCGATGCTTGCGCAGGCGCTGCACACCAGCCTTGGGGGTGGATTAGACGTACCCGCGCCGCTGGCCGAGCTGGCGAGCCCGGCGCAGTTGAAGCTCGCGACCAGCTGGGGCCTGGCGGTCCGGTTGGGGCAGCGACTGAGCGGAGGGCTGGCCGGACCGCTTGAGCGGAGCGGACTGGTGCTAGACGAGTCGACGCTTGGCTTGGCGATGCGCGAAGAGGATCGCGGCTTTTACGGCGAAGCGGTGGAGCGCCGCCATTCGGCATTGGCGGCCGCCCTGGGGCGGGCGCCGGTTCGACTCAGCCGCACCTGACCTTCGTGACCCGGCCGGCGGCATCGGTCTCTATGTTCAGCCGGTCGGTGCGATAATCCATCGTCACCGCATCGCCGGGCGCGATCACGCGGATGGTGCGGGCACCGGTCCGCTTCAGCGTCGGCGCGCGCATAGCCTCGGTCCATGGTTTGCCGAGCAGATCGGCGACCCGCGTCTCGCCGCAATCGAGCAGACCGGGCGCATCTTCGGGCTTGGGGGTGGTAGTGCAGGCCATGACCGGCAGCAAAGCGGCAACGGTCAGCAATCGCATCATGCCGCTTCGTCCTCGGTCCGCACCATCTTGAGCTTGCCGTTCTTGACCACGAACCCGGTGCGGCCCTCGACCAGATCCAGCGCATCGCGGCCGAATTGTTCGAAGCGCCAGCCGTCGAGCACCGCAAGGCCGCTGCGGACGCCCGCCGCCAGCATCTCCAGATCGTCCGACCGCGCGAGCAGACGCGGCGCGACGTCGATGTCGCGCGCGCGGATCTTGAGCAGCAGCTTGAGCAGGTCGGCGACCAGCGCACCTTCGCGGCCCAGCCCCGGCTTGCGGTCGTCACGCGCGGGCAGTTCGTCGGCGTCGAGCGGGGTCGCGGTTTCCAGGGCGTCCATCAGGCGGCCGCCGATATCGTTGCTCGCCCAGGTCGCCGACAGGCCGCGCACCTTTGCCAGGTCGGCCTGCTTGCGCGGCGGATGCCCGGCCAGATCGGCCAGCGTCTCGTCCTTGACGATACGGCCGCGCGGCAAGTCCTTGGCCTGCGCCTCCAGCTCGCGCCAGCGGGCCAGCGCCTTCATTCGGCTGAGCATATCGGGCTTGCGCCCCGACACGCGCACGCGCTTCCACGCGGAGTCCGGGTCGTTGGCATAATGTTCGGGATCGGCCAGCCGCTCCATCTCCTGATCGAGCCACGCGCCGCGCCCCGTCTTGCGCAGCCGCTCCAGCATCCGGGGGAAGATCGCGGACAAATGGGTCACGTCGCCGATCGCATAATCCACCTGTCGCTGGTCGAGCGGCCGCCGCGACCAGTCGGTGAAGCGCGCACCCTTATCGACCTGGATACCCAGCCAGCTGTCGACCAGGTTGGAATAGCCGATCTGCTCGCCTTGACCCAGCGCCATCGCCGCGATCTGCGTGTCGAACAGCGGGTGCGGGGTCTTGCCGGTCAGGTTGTAGATGATCTCGATATCCTGGCCACCGGCATGGAAGACCTTCAACACCTCGTCATTGTTGACGAGCAGGTCGAGCAGCGGCGTCATGTCCAGGCCGGGGGCCTTGGGATCGATCGCGGCGGCTTCCTGCGTATCGGCGATCTGGATCAGGCACAGCTCGGGCCAATAGGTGCTTTCGCGCATGAACTCGGTATCGACCGTGATGAAGTCGGCCTGGGACAGGCGGGCGCAAAGATTGGCGAGCGTGGCGCTGTCGGTAATCAACGGATGGACGTGCATCATCCGCACATAGCGCCGTGCTCGCGCCTTGACAAAGAAGAAGACGAACCCGTTACGATCGGATGCGCTTTCCCCGATCCTAGGCCCGGGTCGGGTACATTGGCATTGACAAAACCGGGGTGGGCGGGGAAGCGGCGACACTTTCATCAGACGTTCGGAAGAATGCCCCCATGCACGCCTATCGTACTCACACCTGCGCCGCGCTGACCGCCGAAGCGGTCGGCCAGACGGTCCGCCTCTCGGGCTGGGTCCATCGCAAGCGCGATCATGGCGGCGTGCTGTTCGTCGATCTGCGCGATCACTATGGCATCACCCAGATCGTCGCCGACAGCGACACGCCCGCGCTCGCCATATTGGAGGCTGCGCGCGTCGAGTCCGTCGTGACCATCGATGGCGTGGTGAAGGCCCGCTCGGCAGGCACCGTCAACGCCAACCTGGCGACCGGCGAGATCGAGGTGTTCGCGCGCGGTGCGACCGTGCTGTCGGCGGCCGAGGAACTGCCCATGCCGGTGGCGGGGGAGCAGGAATATCCCGAGGACATTCGCCTGCGCTACCGCTTCCTCGACCTGCGCCGCGAGACGTTGCACGCCAATATCGTACGTCGGACCCAGGTGATTTCCGACATGCGCCGTCGCATGGAGGCTGGCGGCTTCACCGAATATTCGACTCCCATCCTGACCGCATCGTCGCCCGAGGGCGCGCGCGACTTCCTGGTGCCGAGCCGCATCCATCCGGGTAAGTTTTACGCGCTGCCCCAGGCGCCGCAGCAGTATAAGCAGTTGCTGATGGTCGCGGGCTTCGACCGCTATTTCCAGATCGCGCCCTGCTTCCGCGACGAGGACCCGCGCGCCGACCGTCTGCCGGGCGAATTCTACCAGCTCGACCTGGAAATGAGCTTCGTCACCCAGGAAGAGGTGTGGGAGACGATGGAGCCGGTGATCGGCGGCATCTTCGAGAAGTTCGCCGATGGCCGCACCGTCACGCCGGTGGGTGAGTTCCCGCGCATTCCGTACTCGGAGTCGATGCTGAAATACGGCAACGACAAACCCGACCTCCGCAACCCGTTGATCATCACCGATGTCTCGGAGCATTTCACGACTTCGGGCTTCGGCCTGTTCGAGAAGATCGTCGGTTCGGGCGGCGTGGTCCGCGCGATCCCGGCGCCCAAGACCGCCGAGAAGAGCCGCAAGTTCTTCGACGAGATGAACGAATGGGCGCGCGCCGAGGGTCATGCGGGCCTGGGCTATGTCACCCGCAAGGGCGGCGAGTTCGGCGGTCCGATCGCCAAGAACCATGGCACCGAGGGTATGGAGGCGATCTACGCCGCGCTCGGCCTGGGCCCCGATGACGGTCTGTTCTTCGCGGCGGGCAAGGTCGAGGCGGCGGCCAAGCTGGCCGGCCTGGCGCGCACCCGCGTCGCCGAGCAGCTCGGTCTGATCGAGGAGGGCGCGTTCCGCCTGTGCTGGATCGTCGACTTCCCCTTCTACGAATGGGACGAAGACGAGAAGAAGGTCGAGTTCGCACACAACCCCTTCTCGATGCCGCAGGGTGGCATGGAGGCGCTGACCTCCGCCGATCCGCTGTCGCTCAAGGCGTACCAGTATGACCTGGTCTGCAACGGCTTCGAGATCGCATCGGGCTCGATCCGCAACCAGTCGCCCGAGCTGATGGTCGCGGCGTTCGAGAAGGTCGGCCTGTCCAAGGTGGATGTCGAGGAGCGCTTCGGTGGCCTCTATCGCGCGTTCCAGTACGGCGCGCCGCCGCATGGTGGCATGGCGGCCGGTGTCGACCGCATCGTCATGCTGATCTGCGGTGCGCAGAACCTGCGCGAAATCTCGCTGTTCCCGATGAACCAGCGCGCCGAGGACCTGCTGATGGGCGCGCCCAGCCTGCCCAGCAACAAGCAGATGCGCGAACTGTCGCTGCGCTCGACCGCAGAAGCGAAGAAGGATGTTGATCAGGTCGTCGCCACTTCGGCGGGCTGATCTTTCAAAGCGCGCAATGAAAAGGGCGGGCGCCGGATGCGGCGTCCGCCCTTTTTTACGTCTCGAGTCCGGGTCTAGGACTCGGACCGAGTTCCTTACGCTGCGGCCAGGGCAGGAGCGGCGGGCTTGAACTCGCCATTCTCGTCCATCAGGTGCAGCACGCCATCGGCGATCGCGAAATAAGCCCCACGCAGCGTCAGCTTGCCGGCATCCTCACGCTTGGTGACGAAGGGGAAGGTGCGCAGGTTTGCGATCGAGGTGCGGACCGATTCCAGCTCCATCTCGCGCATCGCATCGGCATCGGCGCCGTCGCCATGCTTGGCGATGACCTTGTCACGCGCGTCGTCGAGCAGGCTGACCCAGTTGGCGACGAAGCCGCCTTCGCCCTGCGGCGCATGGGCGAAGCCCTGCGTCAGCGCCGCCTTGCAGCCGCCGCAGGCGCCGTGGCCCATGATGACGACATCGGTAACTTCCAGCTGCGTGACCGCGAATTCCAGCGCGGCCGACACGCCGTGATGGCCGCCACCGGTCTCGAACGGCGGAACGAGGTTGGCGACGTTGCGGACAACGAAGATTTCACCAGGCAGCGTGTCGAAAATCTGCGCCGGATCGACGCGGCTGTCCGAGCAGGCGATGACCATCACCTTGGGGCTCTGGCCTTCCTTCAACTCGGCCCAGCGGTCGCGCTGGCGACGCCAATCGGAGGTCCGAAAGCGCTGATAGCCATCCACGAGGTCGTTAAAGTCGGTCATTGCTTTCTCTTATCCACAGTAGGGAGTTGGCATTGTAGCGAGGGAACCGGACAGGGCCATGTCGGTTCCATATCAAAGTATGTCCGCCCCGGGCGGATGGGCGCGAATGGGACATTCGGCAGGCATTGTGTCGGACCCGGTGCATCGCTATTTCGCAATCCATGAACGAGTTGACACCGTTGGTCGCGCCGGTGCGCGCGCGCAAGCCCGATTGGATCCGCGTCAAGGCTCCGACCAGCGCCGGATTTGCCGCGACGCGCGAGCTGATGCGCGCCAAGAGCCTGACGACCGTGTGCGAAGAGGCGGCGTGCCCCAATATCGGTGAATGCTGGTCCAAGAAGCATGCGACCGTCATGATCCTGGGCGACACCTGCACCCGCGCCTGTGCCTTCTGCAACGTGAAGACCGGCATGCCGCGCAAGGTCGATGCGATGGAGCCGCAGAATGTCGCCGATGCGGCCGCACAGATGGGGCTCAACCATATCGTCGTCACCTCGGTCGATCGCGACGACCTGCCCGATGGCGGCGCGTCGCAGTTCGTGAAGGTGATCCAGGCGCTGCGCCGGGCGACGCCGAACACGACCATCGAAATCCTGACGCCCGACTTTCGCAACAAGGCGCAGGCCGCGATCGAGTCGATCGTCGAGGCGCGTCCCGACGTCTATAACCACAATCTCGAGACGGTGCCCCGTCTGTATCCGACGATCCGGCCCGGCGCGCGCTATTATGCTTCGCTGCGCCTGCTGGAGAGCGTGAAGCGGCACGATCCCTCGATTTTCACCAAGTCCGGCATCATGCTGGGTCTGGGCGAGGAGCGGCTGGAGGTCCATCAGGTGATGGACGACATGCGTTCGGCCGACATCGATTTCCTGACCATGGGCCAGTATCTTCAGCCGACCCCGCGTCACGCCAAGGTCGCCGAGTTCGTGACGCCCAAGGCGTTCGATGCCTATGCCGCGATCGCGCGGGCCAAGGGCTTCCTGCTGGTCGCGAGTTCGCCGCTGACTCGGTCGAGCTATCATGCCGGCGACGATTTCGAGCGGTTGCGCACCGCGCGCGAGGCGAAGCTGGCGAACGCGCGCTGATGCCCAAGCATAGCGAGACACGGCATCTGCCCTATACGCCGGAGCAGATGTTCGACCTGGTCGCCGACGTCGCGCGCTACCCCGAATTCCTGCCCTGGGTATTGGGGATGCGCGTGCGCTCCAACTCGGATACCGAGACGGTCGCCGACATGATCGTCGGCTTCAAGGGCCTGCGCGAGACCTTCACCAGCCGGGTCGCCAAGACCCGGCCGGAGGCGATCGACGTCGACTATCTCGACGGGCCGCTCAAATATCTGCGCAACACCTGGCGCTTCCGGCCAGAGGGGCAGGGGTGCGCGGTCGACTTCACCGTCGATTTCGCCTTCAAGAACCGCGTGTTCGAGATGCTGGCGGGGCAGGTGTTCGGCACCGCGCTCCGCCGCATGATCGGCGCGTTCGAAGACCGCGCCGCAAAGCTTTACGGCAGCAGCAGCTCCAGCGCCAACAGCGCCGCCTGAAGCCGGATACCGCCACGACCGATATCGCCGAACTCATGACGTTTGGCCTTGATGTCCTCGGGGTCGCCTTCGCGTAGCGCCTGGGCGAAGACGACGGTTCCGACCGGCTTCTTCACCGTGCCTCCGCCCGGTCCTGCGACCCCGGTGATCGCCACCGCAATGTCCGCCTCGCTCGCCAGCAGCGCGCCGCGCGCCATGGCCCAGGCGGTCGCGACCGACACCGCGCCGAACGTCTCGATCACGTCCGGGCTGACCTTCAGCAGACTGATCTTGGCTTGATTGGAATAGGTGACGAAACCCGCCTCGACTACGTCCGACGCGCCGGGGATTTCGGTCAGCGCGGCGGACACCAGGCCGCCGGTGCAGCTTTCGGCCAGCGCCACCCGGCGGCCGATCGCGCGGTTTGCGGTGATGACACGGTCGGCCATCGCGACCAGTTCGGGGGGAAGAAGCACGTCCATCAGCGGTTCCCGTTGGGGCAAAGCGGCAGGTCGGGCACCGCGACCTGCCGGCCGCGCGCCTTCTCGCTCTTGAGATATTGAAGCGCGGTGACGATCACCGACGCCATGTTGCGTGGGGGCAGGGGGGCGAGCTGCGTCGCCAGCCGGTCGATCACGCCGCAATCCTCCAGTCCGATACGCCCGACGATGAACGGCACCAGCAAGGAGGTTAGCAGCGGCCGGGCGAAATCCGATTGCAGTAGCGCGTCGACCGTCGGGTCGGACAGCTTCACGATCGCGGCCCGCGCCGCCGGCCAGGCCTGTTCGGCGGCCGTTTCATATTTCGCGATCAGCGTGCCGTTGCCCCGGATCAGGCTGTTCGCGGGCAGGCGCGCGGCGCACACCCGACCGGTTTCGCGCAGGATGTCGGGCATGGCCACCAGCGTCATCGCCTCGGCCTCGGGCGCGGTGATGCAGGCGCGCTGTTGCGCCGCCGCCATCTCCGGCGCGACAAGGCCGACCAGCGCGAGCGCCAGGCCGAGCGTGCGCATCACGCCTGCGGCCCAGCAGGCAGGCGGACGGTGGCGACCGCCTGGGTGGCGATCCCTTCGCCCCGCCCGGTGAAGCCCAGCCGCTCGGTCGTCGTCGCCTTCAGGCTGACCCGACTCCGGTCGATCTGGATAAGATCGGCGATCCGTTCGACCATGGCGGCGCGGTGCGGGCCGATCTTGGGCGCTTCGCAGATGATGGTCAGGTCGACGAAATCGATGCGCCCGCCCCTGTCGGCGATCAGCTTGGCGGCATGTTGCAGGAACTGGCCCGACTCGGCGCCCTTCCACTGGGGATCGCTGGGCGGGAAATGCGTACCGATATCGCCCGCCGCGATCGTGCCCAGCAGCGCGTCGGTCAGCGCATGGAGCGCGACATCGGCATCGCTATGCCCCGACAGGCCCTGATGATGCGGGATCAGCACGCCGCCTAACCACAGCTCCTCGCCATCCTCCAATCGGTGGACGTCGAAGCCCATCGCGGTCCGGGTTTCCCAGGTCAGCCGCGTATCGGCGCCGGCCATGTCGTCAGGATAAGTGATCTTTTCGAGCATGGCATCGCCCTGCACCAAAGCGACGCGCCCGCCAAGCCGTCGCACCATTTGCGCATCGTCGGTCGCCTCCGCCCCGGCAGGCCAGGCGGCATGGGCGGCAACCACCGATTGCAGATGAAAGCCCTGTGGCGTCTGGACGCGGGCCACGCCGTCGCGTGGCACGATCTCGCCCAACACCCCGCCCTCGTCCTTGGCCAGCGTATCGGCGACCGGCAGCACCGGCATGGCACCGTCGGCCGAGGCCAGCCCCGCCAGCACCCGGTCGATAACCTCGGCCGACAGGAAAGGACGTGCGGCGTCATGGATCAGGACCTTCGTGACGCCAGCGATTGCCAGATGACGCAGGCCGCGCGCGACCGACTCGCGCCGGCTGGCTCCTCCGACTTCGATCCAGGCATTCGGCAGCAGATCGCGGGCAAGGTCCCGCTGATCCTCGGCGACGACGATCAGGATCGTATCGATGCCCGGATGCGAGGCGAATGCGGCATGGCTCCATGCCAGCATGGGCCGCCCGCCGAGATCGCGAAACTGTTTGGGGATGCCTCCGCCCATCCGGCTGCCGCCGCCGGCCGCGACGATCAGCGCGGCATTCTTACCATCCTCGTTCATGCCCCCCGCCTAGCGAGTTTGGGTCGGACCGCCAACCTTGCCAGGTCGGGGCGATTCGGCTATGGCGCTGCTTATTTTTCAGGCAGTTCTATGCGTAACCTCGCTCCTATCCAGGTCGGTCCGGTGACGATCGACAGCCCCGTCGTTCTGGCGCCGATGACCGGCGTCACCGACATGCCGTTCCGTACCCTCGTCCGGCGCTATGGCTCGGGCCTGAACGTCACCGAGATGATCGCCAGCCAGGCCGCCATCCGCGAGACTCGCCAGTCGATCCAGAAGGCCACCTGGCATCCGCTGGAGGAGCCGGTGTCGATGCAGCTGGTCGGCTGCACACCCTATGAGATGGGCGAGGCCGCCAAGCTGAACGCGGACCGCGGCGCCGCGATCATCGATATCAACATGGGCTGCCCGGTGCGCAAGGTCGTCAATGGCGATGCGGGCTCGGCGCTGATGCGCGACCTGAAGCTGGCCTCCGCCATCATCGAGGCGACCGTGAAGGCCGTGGACGTGCCCGTCACGCTGAAGATGCGGATGGGCTGGTGCCACGATAGCCTCAACGCCCCCGAATTGTCGCGTATCGCCGAGGCCATCGGGGTCAAGATGATTACCGTTCATGGCCGCACCCGCA
Organism: Sphingomonas sp. NPDC019816; assembly: GCF_050274375.1. Lineage (NCBI taxonomy): Bacteria > Pseudomonadati > Pseudomonadota > Alphaproteobacteria > Sphingomonadales > Sphingomonadaceae > Sphingomonas > Sphingomonas sp. NPDC019816. Next base: position 31,420 of record NZ_JBNNOB010000007.1, on the reverse strand, counting down.
ACCAGATGTACAAGGGCTCGGCCGACTGGGCGTTCATCCGCAACGTCAAGGACGCCGTCAGCATCCCCGTCATCGCCAATGGCGACATCTGCTCCCTCGACGATGCCGACGCGGCACTCGACCAGTCGGGCGCGGACGGGGTGATGATCGGGCGCGGCGCCTATGGCCGGCCCTGGCTGCTGGGACAGGTGATGCACTGGTTCGCGACCGGAGAGCGGCGCGAGGACCCGGCACTCGACGAGCAATATCGTACGGTCGCAGAGCATTACGACGCGATGCTCGACCATTATGGCATGGAGACGGGCGTCAACATGGCCCGCAAGCATATCGGCTGGTACACGCGCGGGCTGCACGGCTCGGCGGAATTCCGCAACAAGGTGAACCAGGAGCCTAGCGCGGATCGCGTCAAGGCGATGCTGTACGACTTCTATATGCCGCAGATCGAGCTTGCCGCTGCCGCCTGAACCGGCCCGTCACGGCCGACCTGGCTTCGCGGCGCTTTTTGCCGCGTTGCCGGTAGCCGTGATCGTCGTCGACCCGGACGATCGCATCGTTCATGCCAACGCACTGGCGGAGCAACTGTTGAACCTGTCCGAGCGGCTGATGGTCGGTCAGCCGCTGATCGCCATCCTGCCGCCGCCCGAGGCGCCACGCAGTCGCGATGGGCATGGTTTCGCCGTATACGACACGGTCATCGCCACTCGCCACGGCCCCAAGATCCGGGCCGATTTCGTCGAGGCCCAAGTCCCCGATCACCCGGGCTGGCGCGCGATCACGCTGCACAGCGCCGGGCCATCGCGGCGACTGGCCCATGCCTCCGAACGCGGCGCGGGCGCGCGGGCGGCGGTGGGCGCGGCCGCGATGCTGGCGCATGAGATCAAGAACCCGCTTTCCGGGATTCGTGGTGCCGCGCAACTGCTCAACGGCGGCGAGTTGACGACGTTGATCACGACCGAGGTCGATCGCATCGCGGCCCTGATCGACCGTATGCAGGATTTCAGCGATACGCGACCGCTGCCCCTGGGGGCGGAGAATATCTATCCGCTGCTCGGCCATGCGCGCGGTGTGGCGTTGGCCGGCTTCGCGCGCGGGATCGTGATCGAAGAGCGTTTCGATCCATCGCTTCCGCTGGCGCGGATCAACCGCGACGCCCTGCTGCAGATCGTCATCAACCTTCTGAAGAATGCACGCGAGGCGGTACGCGCCCAACGCAATCCCCGTATCGTCCTGACTACCGCCTATCGACACGGCATGTCGGTCAACATCGGCGCGGGGCAGGAACGATTGCCGCTGCCGATCGAGATCTGCGTCATCGATAACGGCCCGGGCGCTCCACCCGATATCGTCGATCACCTGTTCGATCCGTTCGTGTCGGGCCGTCGCGAAGGGCAGGGGCTGGGTCTGGCGCTGGTCGACAAGCTGGCGCGCGATATGAACGGCCTCATCCAATATGCCAGGGAAGGTTCGCCCGAAATGACCGTTCTGCGTCTCCTGCTGCCCCGAGCGCAGGCATGAGCCACGTTCTGGTCGTCGATGACGACGCCGCCATCCGCACCGTCGTCGGGCAGGCGCTGCGCCGCGCGGGGCATGAGGTGACGGCGGTCGAGACGCTGGCGCGGCTCGACCGGCTGCTCGTCGGGGGAGCGCCCGACGTGCTGGTGACCGACGTGATCCTGCCGGATGGCGACGGGATCGACCATATCCGTGGCATAGCCCGGCGCTTTCCGGCGCTGCCCATCATCATCCTGTCGGCGCAGAACACGCTGACGACGGCGGTCCGCGCGGCCGAGGTCGGCGCCTATGAATATCTGCCCAAGCCCTTCGATCTCGATGCGCTGACCAATGCGGTGGCGGGGGCGCTTGCGCGGGGCGGGGTGATGGTCGAGGAAGGGTTGGGCGACGATGACCGCGCCTTGCCGCTGATCGGCCGGTCGCAGGCCATGCAGGGCGTCTACCGCGTGATCGCGCGGGTTGTATCGACCGATCTGACCGTGCTCGTCTCTGGCGAGTCGGGCACCGGCAAGGAGTTGGTCGCCCGTGCGATCCATGATCTGGGCCCGCGCCGCGCCGCGCCTTTCGTGGCGATCAACATGGCCGCCATCCCCCGCGAGCTGATCGAGGCCGAGCTGTTCGGCCATGAGCGTGGGGCCTTTACGGGCGCTGCGCAGCGCAATGCCGGGCGTTTCGAACAGGCGGCGGGGGGCACCCTGTTCCTCGACGAGATTGGCGACATGCCGATGGAGGCGCAGACCCGCCTGCTGCGCGTGCTGCAATCGGGCGAGTTCACCACCGTGGGCGGCGCACGGACGATCCGTACCGATGTCCGCATCGTCGCGGCGACCAACCGCGACCTGACCCAGCAGGTCGCATCGGGGCAGTTCCGTGAGGATCTGTTCTATCGGTTGAACGTGGTGCCCATCGCCTTGCCCGCGCTTCGCGAGCGGCGGCAGGATATACCTCTGCTCGCGCGGCATTTCCTGGAGAACGCGGCGGCACAGGGCTTGCCCCGGCGCAAGATCGGCAGTCATGCGCTCGACGTCCTGATCGCGCATGACTGGCCCGGCAATGTGCGGGAACTGGAAAATCTCATGCGCCGGCTGGCGGTGCTGGCCCGCGACGAAGTGATCGATGCGGAAGCGGTGCGCGTCATGCTGGGTGAGGCGGGGCAGGCCCAGCCCTCGTCTGCGCCGGGCGGAACCGGTGATCTGGCGGCGGCCGTGCGCGGCTTTCTGGCGAAGCTGGCGATCGAGCGGCCTTCCGCGCTCGACGACGGAACGCTCTATGACCGCGTCATCGGCGAGGTAGAACGGCCGTTGATCGAGGTGATGCTTGCACGGCACGGCGGCAACCAGTTGCGGACCGCGCGGGCGATGGGGATTAACCGCAACACGCTGCGCAAGCGGCTCGACACCCTACATATCGGTGTCTCCGGCGACGATGACGAGCCGGGAGCGAGCGCGTAATTTTTACGAAATGTGGCTTGCGGGACACGCTCGACGTTGTACGATTGCAACGATGTTGGCGTTCGTGAAGCCTGTCGATCCTGACGAATCGCCGCGTTCCCGCCTGGCGGTGACGCCGGCCATCGAGATCGCGGTGATCGTCGGCGCGGTCGCCATCGCCATCGGCACCTATGTCTATGTCACCAGCCGCCACGAAGCCCAGGGGCTGATCGCTCCACCGGTGATGGCGGGGTTGCTGGCGCTCAATCTCGTCCCCGGCGTCTTCCTGCTCATGTTGCTCGGCCGGCGGGTGGCGAAGCGTCGCGCGGCCCAGTCCGCTGTCGGCGGTGGCGGGCGCCTGCATGTGCGACTGGTCGCGCTGTTTTCGCTGACCGCCAGCGTGCCCATCCTGCTGACCGTGGTGACGGCATCGGTGCTGTTCCAGGATTCCGCCGAGTTCTGGATTTCGGATCGTGCACGCAAGGCCTTTGGCGATGCCATGACCATCGCGCGCCAATCGCAACAGCAAATCATCGATCGCTGGGTGAAGACGGCCAACGCCATGGCGGGCGATCTGGGAAGCAGCCTGCCCGCTTTGCGCGAGCGCCGGGAAGCCTTCCATGCCTATTTCGGGCAGCAGGTGCTGGTTCGGGATCTGGAGGAGGCCGTCCTCTTTTCCTATGACCCCAAGCAAGGCTTCAAATTCTACGATTATATCCTGCCGCCCCCCGATTCGACGTTTCGCGAATTGGTGAGCCCCGACATGATCCAACAGGCGATGAAGACCGATCGCCCGGAGGTCGGCATCAACGAGCAGCGCGTCTGGGTCGTTCGCCCGCTGCCCGATGGAAACGGCATCATGCTGTATATCGGGACGAGCGTGAACGCCAAGTTCCTGAGCGGGCAACATTTCGCGGCGGAGGATGTGGTCAAGGATTACCGGGCGTTGCAGGGCCGCGCGCGCTCGCTCCAGTTGAAGTTCAATCTCGTCCTGTTCGCGATCGCCATGCTGATCGTCGGGATCGCGGTGTGGATTGCGCTCGCCCTGGCCGATCGTCTGGTACGGCCGGTCGGTGAACTGGTGGACGCCGCACGGCGCATTTCCGGCGGCGACCTGACCGCACGCGTTCCCGATCCCCGGACCCGCGACGAGGTCGGCACGCTGGCCCATGCCTTCAACCAGATGACGGGGCAGCTAGAGCAACAGAATACCGAGCTGGTCACCGCCAATTCGCAACTCAACAACCGCCGTGCGCTGATCGAGGCGGTGATGGCCGGCGTGTCGGCGGGCGTTGTCGCGGTCGGCCGGGATCGACAGGTGCGCATGGCCAACAATTCCGCCAATCTGCTGCTGGGGGCGGATGAGGATGGGCTGGTCGGTCACAAGCTGGGTGAGGTGGCACCCGAGCTGGATGAATTGCTGGACCATGGACGTCGCGAGGCGACCGTGCAGGTTGCGTTGCAGGGCGACATGCGCACGCTGGCGGTGCGGATCGCGCAGACCGCCGATGGCCCCATCCTGACCTTCGACGACATTACGCAGCAACTGCTCGACCAACGCCGGGCGGCATGGTCCGACGTGGCGCGCCGGATCGCGCATGAGATCAAGAATCCGCTGACCCCGATCCAGCTGGCGGCAGAGCGACTGCAACGTCGCTATGGCAAGGTCATCGATCCGCAGGACGAGACCTTCGGACGGCTGACCGAGACGATCGTGCGCCAGGTCGGCGACCTGCGGCGGATGGTCGACGAATTCTCGTCCTTCGCGCGCATGCCCAAGCCGGTGTTCCGCGAGGAGGCGATCGCCGACATCTGCGCACAGGCCCTTTTCCTGCATGAAGTCGCCCACCCCGACATCCGTTTCGCGCTGGAGCAGGACGAACCGGCGCCGACGCTGGTCTGCGACCGCCGCCAGATGAGCCAGGCGCTGACCAACATCGTCAAGAACGCAGTGGAAGCCATTGAAGCAAGGCCCGAAGGCGCCAGGGGTGGCGAGGTCGAGATGATCCTGGGCCAGCAGGCGAGCATGGTGACGATCACGGTCGTCGATAACGGTATCGGCCTGCCCCCCGAACGCGATCGCATCATCGAGCCCTATATGACGACGCGCGCGCGGGGCACGGGCCTGGGCCTCGCCATCGTCAACAAGATCATCGAGGAACATGCCGGCACGATCGGCTTTTCCGACAATCCGACTGGCGGCACGATCGTGTCGATGATGTTCGATGCCGGTGCCCTCGCGGCGCTCGACCAAGGGGGCGCCGAACCCGAACTGGCTGGGGAGGGCCAGCTCACCGCTTTGACTCGTACCCGGACATAAAAAAGATCATGGCTTTGGACATTCTCGTCGTCGACGACGAACTCGATATCCGCGAACTGGTCGCCGGCGTCCTGGAGGACGAAGGCTATGAGGCACGCGTCGCAGCCGATAGTGACGCGGCATTGGAGGCGGTGGCGGCACGGCGGCCGTCGCTCGTCCTGCTCGATGTCTGGCTTCAGGGGTCGAAGCTCGATGGACTCGAATTGCTCGACGAGATCAAGCGGCGCGATCCCTCGATCCCGGTCCTGGTGATTTCGGGGCACGGCAATCTCGACACGGCGGTGGCGGCGATCCGCAAGGGTGCGGCCGATTTCATCGAAAAACCGTTCGAGGCCGAACGACTGCTCCTGATGGTCGGCCGTGCGACGGAGACCGAGCGTTTGCGGCGCGAAAACGCGTCGCTGCGGGCGAGCGCCGGCCGCGAGACCGACCTGACGGGCTCGTCCAACGCGATCAACGGCATCCGTGCCACCCTGAAGCGCGTGGCGGCGACCGGGAGCCGGGTGCTGATCATGGGCGCGGCGGGTGTTGGCAAGGAAGTGGCCGCACGCCTGCTTCACGGCTGGAGCAACCGCGTCAACGCGCCGTTCGTCGTGGTCAGCGCGGCACGGATGACGCCCGAGCGGGTCGAAGAGGAATTGTTCGGCGTGGAGGAGGGGGGGGACCTCGTCCGCACCGGCCTGCTTGAACAGGCGCATGGCGGCACGCTGTTCCTCGACGAAATCGCCGACATGCCGATCGCGACCCAGGCACGCATCCTGCGCGTCCTGACCGACCAGAGCTTTACCCGCGTCGGGGGCACGCGGGTGGTCAAGGTCGATGTCCGCGTCGTGTCCGCCACCGCCCGCGATCTGACCCAGGAAATCGCCGAGGGCCGGTTCCGTGAGGATTTATATTATCGGCTGAACGTGGTGCCGGTAACCATCCCGTCGCTCGCCGAGCGGCGCGAGGATATTCCACCCCTCGTCGAGCATTTCATGGCGCATTACGCCGCCGAGCGCCGTGTGCGGACGCCGGAGATCGCCCCCGATGCGATGGTCGCGATGCAATCTTATGATTGGCCGGGTAATGTCCGCCAGTTGCGCAATGTCGTGGAGCGCACGATCATCCTGGCACCCGGCGATCGCATCGGCCGGATCGACCTCGACCTGCTGCCCGCCGAGGTGCTGGGCGAGGGGGCCGATATGGGCGGCGGTGGCGCGACGGCGATCATGGGCGCGCCGCTGCGCGAAGCGCGCGAGAGTTTCGAGCGCGAATATCTGCGTATCCAGATCCGCCGCTTTTCCGGCAATATCTCACGCACGGCCAGCTTCATCGGGATGGAGCGATCCGCGCTGCACCGCAAGCTGAAGCTGCTGGGGATCAGCGAGACGCGCGAGGATTGATCGCGATGGCGGCTGTTCCACCTCTGGACGAATGGTCGCTCAATCCATAGATATTGACCGCGTCCGGTGCACGGGCGCGGTTCCGACGCCGGGAAACGGCGCAATTCGCGGGCACGGACCCGCCAAGAATAAGGGCTTATTCATGGCCGACAAATCGGGTTCGCTGCAGGACCTCTTTCTGAATGCGCTGCGCCGTTCCAAGGCGCCCGTCACGATGTTCCTCGTCAAGGGCGTCAAGCTTCAGGGCATCGTCACCTGGTTCGACAATTTCTCGGTGCTGCTGCGCCGCGATGGCCAGTCGCAGCTGATTTACAAGCATGCCATTTCCACGATCATGCCATCGGGTCCGCTCGACGTTGCCGCGATCGTCGACGGTATGAACGAGCATCAGAAGAAGCAGCCGCTGCTTCAGGAAATCTTCCTCAATGCGGTGCGCAAGTCGGAAGATCCGGTCACCATGTTCCTGATCAACGGCGTCATGCTGCAAGGGCAAATTGCGGGCTTCGACCTGTTCTGCATGTTGCTTCAGCGTGAGGGCATGGCACAGCTGGTCTACAAGCATGCCGTTTCGACCATTCAGCCGGCACGCCCGCTGAATCTGGCCGAAGAACAAGCCGGATCGGCCGAGGATTGAGCACAGGTTTCGATCGCGACCGCGGCGAATTCGCGCGCGGTGCCCGTACCGTCATCGTCCTGCCCGATCAGGGCGATGCGGCCCGTGATGCCGAGGCCCGGCTGGAGGAAACCGCCGGACTTGCCATGGCGATCGGCCTCGACGTGGTCGAGCGGATCGCCCTGAAGGTCCGTGCGGCGAAGCCCGCCACCCTGATCGGTAGCGGTCAGGTCGAACAGGTCGCGCAGCAGGTTCGGATGGAGGACGCGCAGCTCGTCATATTCGACGGCGCGCTGACACCGGTTCAGCAGCGCAATCTGGAAACCGCGCTGGAGGCCAAGGTCATCGACCGCACCGGCCTGATCCTGGAGATCTTCGGCGAACGTGCCGCCACCGCCGAGGGGCGGTTGCAGGTCGAGCTCGCGCATCTCGATTATCAAGCGGGTCGCTTGGTACGTAGCTGGACCCATCTGGAGCGGCAGCGCGGCGGCTTCGGCTTTCTGGGCGGTCCGGGTGAAACGCAGATCGAGGCCGATCGCCGGATGATCCGCGACCGTATGGCGCGTTTGCGGCGTGAGCTGGATCAGGTCAGCCGGACGCGTGGGCTTCACCGCGACCGACGACAGCGCGCACCCTGGCCGGTGATTGCCCTCGTCGGTTACACCAATGCAGGAAAATCAACGCTTTTCAATCGGTTGACCGGCGCTCATGTTATGGCGAAGGATCTTCTTTTCGCCACGCTCGACCCCACCTTGCGGCAGGTTCAGCTGCCGGGCATCGACAAGGCGATCCTGTCCGACACGGTCGGCTTCGTCTCCGATCTGCCGACGCAGCTAGTCGCGGCGTTCAAGGCGACGCTGGAGGAGGTGGTCTCCGCCGATCTGCTCATCCATGTTCGCGACATCGCGCACCCCGACAGCGAAGCGCAGCGCGCGGACGTCGAGTCGGTCCTGACCGAGATCGGAGTCGATCCCGAAACGCCCCGGTTCGAAGCCTGGAACAAGATCGACCTGCTCGAAGGCGAACTCCGCGAGGATATGCTGGCCGAGGCCGCCCGCCGCCCGAATATCGTCGCGGTATCCGCGATGAGCGGGGAGGGCATCGATCAGCTTATCGAACAGGTGGCGGCGGCGTTGACGTCGGGGCATCGCCGCTACTGGATCACGCTGGATGCCGGCGATGGGGCGGGCGCGGCGTGGTTGCACGCGCATGGCGAAGTGCTCGATCAGGCCATCGACGGGAACGAGGCGACCTATGAGGTCCGCCTGTCCGAGGCCGACTATGAACGCTTCAACCGTCGCGGTGCTTGACGCGCTGCCATAGGGCCTCCTTGGCGTCGAGGTCGAGTTCGGCGAACCGCTCGCCGCCCTCGACCTCCATCGCGCGAAAACGGCGCTCGAACTTGCGATTGGCGGCCCTTAGCGCGGCATCGGCGTCGATGCCTTTGTGGCGCGCCCAGTTGACGACCGCGAACAGCAGATCGCCGAATTCTTCTTCCAGCGTATCTGGGCCGGCTTCGGCGATTTCCTGCAACTCCTCATCGACCTTTGCGCGCGAGCCGCTCTCATCGGGCCAGTCGAAGCCGACGCGCGCGGCGCGCTTCTGGAGTTTGTCCGCCCGCATCAGCGCCGGCAAACCCAGCGCGACACCGTCGAGCGTGCCGCCGGCCGCCTTGGCGCGGCGCTCCTCCGCCTTGATTTGTTCCCAGAGGTGATTACCGCCTTCGGTCGCGTTCCCGAAGATGTGCGGGTGCCGGCGCTCCATCTTGTCACTGATGATGGTGACGACGTCCGCGAAGGCGAAATGGCCCTGGTCTTCCGCAATCTGCGCATGGAAGACGACCTGAAGGAGCAGGTCGCCGAGTTCGTCCTTTAGGTCCGCCAGATCGCCGCGCGCGATCGCATCCGCCACCTCATGGGCTTCCTCGATCGTGTAGGGCGCGATGCTCTCAAAGCTCTGCGCGACGTCCCATTCGCATCCGGTTTTCGGGTCCCGCAAACGCTTCATGATGGTGAGCAAGCGGTCCATCGGTCGAATATCCTTGTTCGGGAATGTGTGGGGCGTCACGGGACGGTGGCTTATAGCGATAGGGCTCGATTCCAACCATCTCGAATGGCGTCATATTGTTGCCGCCAGTTAGAAAAGACACATTCCCCGCCAAATAGAAATGACACCGCCTCGTGGCAGCGGGGGCAGCGTGTAGCCCCCCAAGCAGCGCAGCGCTGCCCCCGCTGGGGCGTCGTCATCGCGGCTCTTGCGCCCTCGGACCCGCTGCGCCAGCAGCGGGCTCGGTCAGCCTATCTGGCCACTAACGTGCCGGGTAAGCTTTACCCCACTTGTGCCGCTTCGATCTGACGCAACAGCCGATGCGGATCGAATGGCTTTGGCAAGAATGTCGTGCGTTCCGGCAGTTCGTCATCTCGGATCGGCACATTGCCGGAGACGACGAACAACACGGTGGGGGGGAAGCGCTCCCGTACGTAGTGCGCTAGCTTCACCCCATCCATGGATCCTGGCATCTGCACGTCGGTCAGGACAACCCGAACTTCCTTGTGGAGGTCGAGAATGGCGATGGCCGCGTCGGCGTTCTCCGCGTCGAAAACCCGCCAGCCTGCATCTGAGAAGAAGTCTACGAGGTCGAATCGTACCAAGGCTTCATCTTCGACGATCAGGATCGTCTTGCTGCCGATCGGCGTACTTTGGCCCACGTTTCAGTTCCCGGTCGTGATCGCGGCGTCCTTCAACCGCGCTTCGAGTTCAAACACCAACCCATCCGGCCGGTAGTCGGTTGCAGCTTTACCGCTGAAATAGGAGCGCAGCGAGCGCTCGATCAGCACCGAACCGAAGCCCTTGCGCTCCGGCGGTGTGACGGGCGGACCGCCCTGCTCGCGCCAAGACACTGCCAGCACCCCATCGTCGCCATCCCCGTCCACCGACCATGCCAGCGTCACCGTGCCAATGTCGTTCGATAGCGCGCCATACTTGGCGGCGTTGGTCGCGAGTTCATGGAGGGCGAGCGCGAAGGCAACCGTCAGCTCAGGTCTCAACGTCACGGCCGGGCCGGACAGCAGAATGCGTTCGCCGATGCGACCATGCGGAGACAGCGCGCGTGTCGCCAGTTCGCGCAGATCGGCCGAGCGCCACGAGGTGCCGGTCAGCACGTCGGTCGCCGCGCCCAGCGCCACCAGACGGGCGGACAGGTTACGGCTCGCCGCTTCCGCCTCGGGTACGCCGCGCAGCGTCTGCGCCGCGACCGACTGGACGACAGCCAGCACGTTCTTGAGGCGGTGCGCCAGCTCGCCGTTCATCAGCCGCATGTCGTCCTCGGCGCGCCGGCGTTCGCGGAAGTCGCGGGTGACGGTGCCGTACCCGATCAGCGCGCCGGTCGCGTCGGTGACCGGAAAGACGGAGTAGAGGACCGGGATCAGCTCGCCGGTGCGGAAATGCCGGAAGTCGAGTTCGCCGACCCATTGCCCGTCGCGGTCCACGGCCGGCAGCACCTCACGCGCGACCGTCTCGACCTGCTCGGGTGGGAAGAAGTCGGCGATGGTAAGCCTGGTAATGTCGGCACCCTCCAAGCCGACGAGCCGCTTGGCGGCATCGTTCATGTAGAACACGCTGCCATCGGTGCGGGCCATGCCGACAAAATCGGCGCTGTTCTCGGCCAGACGCACGAACCTCTCGCGCTCCTCCTCGCTGGCGCGCAGCTCGGTGATGTCGCGCGACACGGACAGGATGCGGTCAGGACGCCCTTCCGGCCCGGCGATCGGGCTGACCGCGACATGCCACCATTTGGGCGTGCCCCGGTAAGTGTCGGCCTTGCCGATAAAGCTGCGGGCCTCGCCCTTCCGCGCTGCTTCGACCGCCGCCTTTGCCTCTGCGTTGCCGGCATCCTGCCAGAAGTCGGGCCACGGACAACCGGCCACGGCGTTGAAGTCGCTGATTTCCATGACGCGCTTTCCGCCCTCGCTCATGAAGGTCAGCTTGCCGTCGAGATCGAGCACCTTGATGCAGTCGGTTGAGCTGCCCAGCACGCCGGACAGGAATGCCTCACGTTCGGCCGTGACGACCAGCGCTCGTTCGCGTTCCTCACGGAGCCGATCGGCATCGAGCAAAGCGGTGCGCAACGCCTCCACCAGCGTCACCAGTCCCAGCGTCGTCAGAACGAAGATGACCGATGCGCCCCAATGAACGGGGGTGAGCAGCAGCGGTTCGTCAGCCCTCATCACCACCAGGCCCGCGCCGATCGCCGACAGGATCGTCGCCAGGATGCCGGGACCGCGGCCAAGGAACAGCGTCAGCAGGACGACTGCCGGCGTGTAGAGGAACCAGGGCGCGGACGATCCGAGCATCGCCGCTTGCACAAGGGCCACCACCGACACGGCAAGAACAGCCGCCCCGTAGCGGATCGGCTTCGGGCGCGGTCTGGCGACGGTTATGTCGCGCAAGCGATTCAACAAGGCGGTTGAAGCGGTCATGGTTTCCCCGGCGTGGGGGAAGGCCCCTGCAATCGAATATCTAGCGCAAATCAGGAGCGAGGAACAGCGTGGCAACACCATAGTGCTAATAGTGCATTAGGTGAGCGCTAACGGACGTACTCGCCAAGGCCGCGTGCCACGAGTTCCTCGTTGGAGAGGCGAGGGCCCCGCTTCAGCTTCGGCGTACACAGCCGACGCCGGTCGACTTCGCCTACAGGGGCGGGGCGGGTGAATACACCGACTGAACCCGAGCTCCGCGCCGGCTCGCTGTTGTTGCGCTTGGCATGATGCGGTGTGGCTGCCTGGATGGCCTGAGCCATAGCGAGGGCGGCACCCAAGTGCTTGTTATCGACAATGGCGGCTTGGTTCACGCGCCGCATCTTGTCGAACACTCGGTAGGGCAGCACGCGCTCGCCGTGGCGGATCTCGATGCGGCCGTCCGGGTACTCGCACACATGCACGCGCTTGCGCGCCAGCGAGCGGGCGAGGGGCGTCGGCTCAAGAATGAACATCGCCTTATTAAAGTGCAGCGCCAAGGAAGCGGTGACGGTCCGTTCCTCGCGCCACACCATCTCCGCCTCGACATTCTCATGCGCGGCCAGCGGGCGGTGGACATCGCGCGGGTCCGCTGGCGCACAGGCGAAGCGGGCATTGTGCCGGGCGATATAGGAGGGGAGGAAGGCGTTGGCTTCGTCGATGGACGAGATACCCGCCAGCCTCATCGCCTTGACCAGCCGGTCCTGCAGCGTGCCGTTGGCACGCTCCACCCGACCCTTGGCCTGCGGCGAGTTGGCGCAGATGATCTCGACATCGAGCCTGTCGAGCGCTCGGCCGAGATGCGTCATGCCGTCGCTGTCGGCGGTCGCGTTGTTGTTCCTGAAGACGCTGTGCTTGTCCGAATAGAAGGCCACCGGCTTGCCGTGCCGCTCGAGGTAGCTGCGGGTCGCGCGCATGTAGGAGAAGGCGCTCTCGCTCTCGGCCATCTCCAGGTGCATGAGCTCGCTGGTGGCATCGTCGATATAGACCAGCAACGTGCAACGCGGACCGCGGCTCTCGAACCAGTCATGATCCGACCCGTCGACCTGCACCAGCTCACCGCGGCACTCGCGCCGGTAGCGCGATTGGTGAAGCCGGGCGCGCTTCGCGACCTTGGCCTTCCACACGCCGGCCGCCATCAGCATCTGCCGCAGCGTCTCGCGCGATAGCGTGATGCCGTGCTGCTCGGCCAGGTACTCACATGCCAGCGTCGGACCGAAGTCAGCATAGCGCTCACGCACGATACCAACGACATGGTCGCGGAAAGCGTCGCTGAACCGCCTGTTGCTCGGCCGCCCGCGCTTGCGGGACACGAGGCCGGCAGCGCCATCTCGTCGGAGGCGCTTGAGCAGGCGGTACAGCTGACTGCGCTGCAGGCCCAGCAGCGCCATGGCATCGACCGGCCGGATCTCACCGCGGTCGAGCCGCTTCAGCGTATCGAACCGGCTCACTTCGGCAGCACTCATCGTCAGCACCGTCATCGCTCACACATCCTCGATGTCCGAGGATGGTTATGGCACCGGAGGCCCGCTGCAGAACGGCTGTGCCTTTTCTAAATAGCGGGAGTGTGCCATTTGTACGTTGCGTCTACACGAATGGCGTCATATTACATTCGATAATATGTATTATGTAAAAACTGCTTATGGCTGCCCGTCGAGATAGAGCGTCCCCCGTTCGACACGCCATGACGATAACCGGTCAAGCACATTCATACCGATCACGTCCTGATTTCCGAATGCCGGCGACGTGACAGCGCCGACGTCATGCATCTCGATCGATCCGATCGTCAGCCGCGCGATGGTCGTGTGATCCGCCGTCACGGCCCCGTTGGCCGTCTGGATCATCCGTGGGAACGAGCTCTCGTTGCTGTCCAACCCTGCAGCCCTCGCAGTAGCCGTCGACAGCGCGGTCGTCGTCGCACCGCTGTCGATCAACATGCGTCGCGTGATGCCGTTGATACGAACGTCGGCCCAGAAATGCCCGTCTTCGGCGATCGCGATGCGGGCGCTCCCAGGCCCGGCATCGCGGCTATTCCACAACCCTGACAGCCGGTCGCGTTGTGCGACCAAAAGGTAACCCACGCCAAAAATCGCAATCCAGATCAGCGCCATCCTAGTCGCTTGGCCCACCGGTATGCGCCGCGCGGCAAGTGCGCTGAGTGGCAGGATGAGGATCAGGCCGTAATAGAGCAGGTCCGTGGCCTGATCGGTAGTCACGGGATGAGTTCCATTCCATCATATGCCGGCACGACGTGGTCGGGCAATTCACGGCACAATGCGGCATAGTCCATCGATTGATCCATATGGATCAGAACCGCCCGCTTGGGCCGCAGTTCTTGGATCCAGCGCAGTACGGATGGCAAATCGGCATGAGCGGGATGCGGATGCCGGCGAAGCGCATCCACGACCCAGATATCCAAGTCCGCATATAGCGCCGCCATATCGGGCGTGAGTTCATGAAAATCAGTGGCGTAACCGATGGATTTGCGGTCACATTCGAAACGTAGCCCGGCGGAGGAAATCCGGCCATGCGGTTGATCGACCGAGCGGATGCGGACCGCGCCAATCGTCAACGCCTCATCGAATGCTGTCATGGTCGCGGTCGGCGGATACCCGGTCTTGCCATGAAAGACATAGCCGAAACGGTTGCTCAAGGACTGAGCGGTTGCCGGCCGTGCATAGCCGCTTACCGGCTGACCCAAGGCGTGATAGATCTGCCGCAGATCGTCGATGCCATGGCAGTGATCGGCATGATCGTGTGTCCAGATGACGGCATCGACCGTGCCGACTTGCGCGGTCAGCAACTGCTCGCGCATGTCGGGACCGGTGTCGATCAGGATGCGTACACCCTCATGCTCTACCAGCGCGGATTGCCGCATCCGGCGGTTGCGCGGGTCTTCAGGATCGCACGCGCCCCAGTCATTGCCGATCCGGGGTACACCGGAGGACGTGCCGCACCCCAGAATACGGATCTTCATGCGCGCGTTTTCGCGAACAGCCGGTGGAAATTCTCCGCCGTCGCACGGGCAAGCGTCTCGACGTCTTCCCCGCGCAGATCCGCCAGGAATTTGGCGGTGTCGGCAACGAAAGCCGGTTCACCCGTCTTTCCGCGATGCGGCACCGGCGCCAGGAAGGGCGCGTCCGTTTCGATCAACAACCGGTCCAGCGGCAGCCCCGCTGCCGTTTCCTGCAAATCCTTGGCGTTCTTGAAGGTTACGATACCTGAGATGGATATATAAAAGCCTAACGCCAATGCCTTATCGGCAAATTCTCCACTTGCGGTGAAACAGTGGATGACGCCGGGATAGGCCCCCTTCCCCATTTCATCGGCAAGGATCGCCGCCGTATCGGCCTCGGCATCACGGGTATGGACGACCAGCGGGAGGCCGGTTTCCCGGCAGGCCGCGATATGTGCGCGAAAGCTCGCCTGCTGCCGCTCGCGGTCGCTATGATCGTAATAATAGTCGAGCCCGCTCTCGCCGATACCGACCACGCGGGGATGCCGCGCACGCTCGATCAGCTTGGCGGTATCGATATGCGGGTGCGCGTCGGCTTCGTGCGGATGGATACCCACCGTCGCCCAGACATCGGCTTCACGCTCGGCGGTCGTGATGACCGCATCCCACTCGCTCTCCCGTGTGGAGATGTTGAGCATCGCGGTCACGCCGCGCGCGCGCGCGCGTTCCAGGATGGCGCCCTGATTTTCGGCCAGCCCCTTATAGTTCAGGTGGCAATGGCTGTCGGCCAGCATCAGGCGTCCGCCTCCACTGGCAGTTCCAGTCGCGGAAAGGCCGGGGTCGGGGGCAGTAACGCGACGCCGGTCGCGGCCCGGCGCGCATACCAGCCGTCATCGTCGATCGCCGCATGATCGCGCGCGTCCGCGCCCAGCGTGTCGAGCACCTGCCCTGCCCCGCGCGGCGTTACCGGCAGGATGGCGATCGCCAGCATGCGGATCGCACGGACCAGCGTGCCGAGAACGGCGTGCATCCGCTCGGGATCGGTCTTGCGCAGCGACCAGGGGGCCTGAACGTCGATATACTGGTTGCAGGCATAGACTCCGCGCATCCACGCCTCGATCCCCTGGCTAAGCGCCAGGTCGTCGAACGCCGTCTTCAATCCGGCACAGGCGACGATCACCTCTTCGATCAACATGGCGTCGGCCGGGTCGCCCCGACCCGCCTCGGGCAGCGCGCCGCCCAGGTTCTTGGCGATGAATGACAGGGTCCGCTGCGCCAGATTGCCGAAACTGTTCGCCAGTTCCGCGTTCACGCGCGTCACGATCGCCTCGGCCGAATAGGAGCCGTCCTGCCCGAAGCTGACCTCACGCAGGAAGAAATAGCGCAGCGCGTCGACGCCGAAGGCATCGGCCAGCCCCATCGGATCGACGACATTGCCGACCGACTTCGACATCTTCTCGCCCCGATGGAGCAGGAAGCCGTGCCCGAAAACCGATTGCGGCAAGGGCAGCTCGGCCGACATCAGGAAGGCGGGCCAATAGACGGTGTGGAACCGGACGATGTCCTTGCCGATCAGATGCAGATTGGCGGGCCAGAACCGCGCCAGGTCGCTGTCCGCATTCGGATAACCGGTGCCCGTCAGATAGTTGGTCAGCGCATCGACCCAGACATACATGACGTGGCCGGGGCTGTCCGGCACCGGCACCCCCCAGTCGAAGCTGGTGCGTGATACCGACAGATCGGACAGGCCGCCCTCGACGAAGCGCATCACCTCGTTGCGGCGGCTTTCGGGGCGGATGAAGTCGGGATTGTCGCGGTACAGATCGAGCAACGGCTGCTGATATTTGGACAGGCGGAAGAACCAGGTCTCCTCGGCGGTCCATTCCACCGGCGTACCTTGCGGTGACAGCTTCGTACCGTCGTCCGCGACCGTTAATTCGCCTTCGTCGTAAAAGGCTTCGTCACGGACCGAATACCAGCCTTCGTAGCGGTCGAGATACAGATCGCCCTTGGCCTCCATCGCCTTCCAGATCGCCTGGCTGGCGGCATAATGATCGGCATCGACGGTGCGGATGAACCGGTCATAAGAGATATCAAGCCGATCGGCCATCACATGGAAATGGCTGGACATTTCATCGGCGAACTCGCGCGTCGAGATGCCGCGCGCGCGCGCCGCCTGCGCCATCTTCAGGCCATGCTCGTCGGTGCCGGTCTGGAACAGGACGTCGCGGCCCGCCTGACGCTGGAACCGGGCGATGACGTCGGCCGCCACCATCTCATAGGCGTGGCCGATATGCGGGCGGCCATTGGGATAGTGGATAGCGGTGGTGATATAGAATGGATCGGCCATGGCCGGTCCCTAGAACATCGTTTGGCGCAGGTGAAGCCCGGCCGTCTCAGCCGCGAAGCCCCCAGGCGAACCAAAGCCAGCCGGCGATCAGGATGGTGCCGCCGATCGGCGTGATCGCCCCGAACCAGCGCGGCGCGCCCACGGCCATCGCATAGAGCGTGCCCGCAAAGATCGCGCTGCCGAGGACGAAGGCCCAGGCGGGGCCACGCGCATCCCATTTCAGCGCCACCAGCGCCGCGACCGCATGGATCAGTTGATAATGGCCGCCGGTGCGAAGCCATTCGACGGCGGCACCTTCCGCCCGGTGCGCCCCGAATGCCCCGGCCGCGATCGCGATCGCGCCGGACAGCGCGGCCAGAACCGCCAAGATTCCCATGCTCAATCCTTTCGCGCTTCCTGCGTTATGATCCGGTCGCTGGCGGCGTGCAGGTCGCCGCTCTCCAGCTGCGCGGCGAGCCGCTCCTTGTCGCGGGCGCGGTACATCGTCTCGATCCGGTCTATCTCGGTGCGGTCGATCTTCAAGCTGCCAAGCGCCAGCCGCGCCATCTTGACCGCCGACTCCAGCACTTCGCGGACTATATGGGCGGCGGGCCCTCCCTTCAGGCGCAATACGGCGCGGCGATCGAACGCGCGGACGAGGATCGTGGCGGCCGGGAACGCGGTATGGACGCTTTCCAGAAACTCCAGCGTGATCTGGTCGTCGTCCAGGCAGAACAGGATCAGCTCCGCCTCCGCCGCCCCCGCCTGGCGCAGCAGGTCCAGCCGGGTGCCGTCGCCATAATAGACCTTGGCACCGAATTCGGCGGCGATGTCGATCATCTCGATATCGCGGTCGATCAACGTGACGGGGATGTCGCTGGCGATCAGCATCTGCGCCACGGTCTGACCAAAACGGCCATAGCCGACGATCAGCGCGTTGGCGCCGTCGGTCATCGGACCTTCCCGCTCACCATTGCCGCGCGTGATGATCGGTTCCTCGCGAATGGCGCGGGTGGCGTGCATCAGGAACGGCGTGGTCGCCATCGACAGGGTGATGATCGCACCGAACAGGCTCGCCGCCTCCGGCGCGATCAGATAGCCGGCCTGGGCTTGGGCGAACAGGACGAAGCCGAATTCACCCCCCTGGCTCATCAGTACGCCCAGCGCGAAGGCGGACCGCCACTTCATCCGAAAGGCCAGCCCGATCAGCGTGATGACCAGCGTCTTGGTGGCGATCAGCGCCAGCGCCATGGTCGCCACGAACAGCGGCCGCTCGGCGATGGCGGGCAGGTTCAGCATCATGCCGACCGCCAGGAAGAAGAGGCCGAGCAGGATCGAGCGGAACGGCTCGACATCAGCCTCCAGTTCGTGGCGATAGGGGCTGTCGGCCAGCATCACACCGGCGATGAAGGCCCCCAGCGCCGTCGACAGGCCGAGCAACTCCATCACCGCCGCGCTGGCGATGACGGTGAACAGGCCCGCGAAGACGAACATCTCGCGCTCGCCCATATTGCCGATCAGGCGGAAGAGCGGACGCAGCAGGAAACGGCCCGCAAGGATCAGGCCGACGATCGCACCCACCGTTTGCAGCGCCAGGATCCATCCGGGCGGCCCGGCATGATCCGCCGGATTGCGTGACATCGCCGCGACGATGGTGATCAGCGGGACGATCGACAGGTCTTGGAACAGCAGGATCGAGAACGCCCGCTCGCCAAAGGGCGTCCGCATCCGCCCGGAGGATTGCAACATCGGCAACACCTGCGCGGTCGAGGACAGCGCCAGCGGCAGGCCCAACGCCAGGGCGGCCTCGACCGAGAAGCGCGCGAGCAGCACGATGCCGCTGATCGCCAGCCCGCACGCGACGACCTGGATCACGCCGAGGCCGAAAATCTCATGCTTCATCCGCCACAACCGGGCGGGATTGAGCTCCAGCCCGACGATGAACAGCAGGAGGGTGATGCCGATCTCGGCGATGCCAAGCTTCGATTCGGCATCGCCTACCAGCCCCAGCACATGGGGCCCGACCACCGCGCCCGCGACCAGATAGCCCAGCGTCGCACCCAGGCCGATGCGGCGAAAGATCAGCACGAAGACCAGGCCGAAGCCGAGCAGGATGGCGCCGTCGCGCAGCAGGGACACTTCGGCGTGCATCAGCGGGGCCTTCGTGCGGCCGCCGCGTCCTCCGCGGCCTGCGCCGCCGCTTCGAAGGCGAGCCGGATCGACGGATGCCGTGCCGTATAGGGCAGCGCGGGGGTGAAGACGTCGAGCCCCGGCCACTCGGGGGCCGCCCCCTCCCCCGCTGCCAGCCACTCGGTCAGCCGGTCGCGCATCGCGGCCAGTTCCTCCGCATCGAGCCCGACGACATGGTTCGCCAACAGCGCCGCCGACGCCTGGCCCAGCGCACAGGCACGCACCAGCATGCCGACCTCCGCGACGCGTCCTTCCTCGTCCAGATTGACATCGACGGTTATCCGGCTGCCGCAGATGGGGGAACGCCGCTCGACGCTCGCCATCGGGTCGACCAGGCGCTGGTCATGCGGAATGGCGGTCGTGAGGCGAAGGATTTCGGCATTGTACAGGGGGGCGGTCATGAAGCGCTTTCGCTGGCGTTGCTGGCGGGCGGGGTCGGCGCGCCGAATACGGGAAGGCCCCGCCGCCGCCGGTCCACGAAATCGGCGATCCCCGCGCTGGTGGCGTTCAGCAGCTTGTAGGTACGGCTCTTGACCATCCATTCGGGGCGGCGGGCGGGCCCACCGCTGACCGTATCGATCATCAGGGCGACGACCAGGAACGCCAGGCTGGCGAGGATCAGCCCCTTCAGCGCGCCAAAGCCAAAGCCCAGCGCCCGGTCGATCGGGCCCAGGATCGAGGTCCGCGTCCGCGCGCCGATCGCGCGGGCCACCAGCCGACCGCCCATATAGGTGACCCCGACGATCAGCGCAAAGGCCAGGACCGCCGCGCCCGACACGGTACCCACCACCCCGGTCAGGGCCTGGGCCAGCGGGATATGAAACAGCTTGAGCGCCGCCACGATCGCGACCCAGGCGAACAGCGCAAGCACCTCGGTCACGAATCCACGCAGGAAACCCTGGATGGCCGCACCGAACACCGCAATCAGGACAAGAATATCAAGCGCCGTCAACGTCGTGTCCAACTCCCATGCCAGTCGCACGGAAAAGGGCGACGGGGCGGTATCCCGTCTTCGCTACCCCCGGCCCAGCATATGGTCAACGAACTCGGCCAGCGTGCGAAAGCCGGTCATGGCCAGACCGCCCTCGTCGTTCGCCATCGCACGCGGCGCCATCGCCTTTTCGAACCCCAGCTTTCCCGCCTCCTTCAGGCGCAGCGGGCCATGCGCGACCGACCGGATTTCGCCCGACAGCGCAATCTCGCCGAACACGATCGCGTCGGCGGGCACCGGCCGCTCCGACAAGGCGGAGATCAGCGCCGCCGCCACGGCCAGGTCGGCGGCGGGGTCTTGGACCCGGTATCCGCCCGCGATGTTCAGATACACTTCGGCCGATGAAAAGCTGAGGCCGCACCGCGCCTCCAGCACCGCCAGGATCATCGCCAACCGGCCATTGTCCCAACCGACGACCGCCCGGCGCGGCGTCGCGCCGGAGGCCAGTCGGACGGTCAGCGCCTGGATCTCGACCAGCACGGGCCGCGTGCCCTCCAGCGCCGGGAAGACGGTGGCGCCCGTCACACCTTCCTCCCGGTTGGTCAGGAACAGCGAGGACGGGTTTCCCACCTCGGTCAGCCCTTCGGTCTGCATGGCGAACACGCCGATCTCATCGGTGCCGCCGAAGCGGTTCTTGATGGCGCGCAGGATGCGATACTGATGGCTGCGCTCACCCTCGAACGCCAGCACGGTATCGACCATATGCTCCAGCACGCGCGGTCCCGCGATCGACCCGTCCTTGGTGACGTGGCCGACCAGCACGACGGCAGTACCACGCTCCTTGGCGAAACGGATCAGTTCCTGGCCGGAGGCGCGCACCTGGCTGACCGTGCCGGGTGCGCCCTCGATCAGGTCCGAATGCATCGTCTGGATCGAGTCGATGATGAGGAGCGCCGGCGGCGTGCCGATCGACAGGGTGGTCAGGATGTCACGCACCGAGGTCGCCGCCGCCAGCCGTACCGGTGCCTGCCCCAGCCCCAGCCGCCGGGCCCGCAGACGGACCTGATCGGCCGCCTCTTCGCCCGAGACATAGGCGACGGGCTTGCCCGCCATGGCGAGCTTGGCCGCCGCCTGCAGCAACAGCGTCGACTTGCCGATGCCGGGATCGCCGCCGATCAGCGTTGCCGAGCCCTCGACGAATCCGCCACCCAGAGCCCGGTCCAATTCGGCGATGCCCGTCGCCATCCGGTCGGGCAGCGGGATGTCGGCATCGAGTCCGACCAGCTGGATTGCCCGCCCGCCCCCTTGCAGATTATGCTTGGCGGCAAAGGGCGTCAGCTGCACCGGCGCTTCCTCCAGCATGGTGTTCCACTCTGAGCAGTCGGGGCATTGCCCCTGCCACCGCGAGGACACCGAGCCGCAGGACTGGCAGACATAACGCTTCTGGATCTTGGCCATGCGCGGTATGTAGCGCGGTCGGAACGAAAATGGAACATCCGCCATCGTCGCGGCGGGAGTGGTCATTGTACGGTCACACCGCTATGGGGCGGGCTCCATGACCCCAGACCAGTTCCGCGTCGCGCTGTTCAGCGGCAATTACAATTACACGCGCGACGGCGCGAACCAGAGCCTGAACCTGCTGGTCGGCCATTTGCTGGACCGCGGGGTCGCGGTGCGCGTCTATTCGCCGACATCGAAGACCCCGGCCTTTCCGCCCGTGGGCGATCTGGTCGACGTGCCCTCCATTCCGATGCCGTTCCGCGCGGACTATAAGCTGGCGCGCGGATTGCCCGCTTCGGTGCGCGCCGATCTGGAGGCGTTCGCGCCCAATGTCGTCCATGTCTCGGCACCGGAATTTCTGGGCCATGCGGCGGTTCGCTGGGCGCGCGATAACGCGGTGGCCTCGCTCGCATCCGTGCATACGCGGTTCGAGACCTATCCGGCCTATTATCATCTCGGCTTTCTGGAGCCGGCGATCATCCGGTTGCTGACTCGCTTCTACAACAAGTTCGACCGCATCGTCGCGCCCAGCCCGAGCATGATCGACCTGCTGCGCAGTTGGGGCGTGACGCCGCCGATGGGGATCTGGTCACGCGGTATCGATCATGACCGGTTCCAGCCCTCGCGCCGCAGTCTGGAGTGGCGACGGTCGCTGGGGATCGGCGACCGGGACGTCGCGATCGGTTTCCTGGGCCGGTTGGTCAAGGAAAAGGGCCTCGACGTCTTTGCCGAGGCACTGGCGGAGCTCCGCCGTCGCGGCGTCGCGCACAAGGTGCTGGTGGTGGGCAAGGGCCCCGCGCAGGACTGGTTCGCCAAGGCCACGCCCGACGCGATCTTCGCGGGGTATCAGACCGGTGATGATCTGGGCCGCGCGGTCGCGTCGATGGATATTTTCTTCAACCCCAGCGTGACCGAGACCTTCGGCAACGTCACCACCGAGGCGATGGCCGCCGGCGTTCCCGTCGTCGCGGCGAACGCCACCGGGGCGATGGACCTCGTCGCCGATGGCGAGACGGGCCATCTGGTCGCCCCCCGCGACATCCGGGGCTATGCCGACGCGCTGGAGCGGATCGCCACCGACCCGGCCTTGCGCCATCGGTTCAGCGCGGCCGGACAGGCCCGCGTCGCCGATTACCGGTGGGACAAGGTCAACGAGGCGGTGATCGACGCCTATCGCGCGCTGTTCGCGGACCGCGCCTGACCCTCAGCCTTCGCGCCAGTCGAAGGTTAGCGGCGCCTCGCGAAAGGCGAAGCGGTCGAGATGGCTGGCGACGACCTCGCGCATACGAGCTGCGTCCTCGCCCTCGGGCACGGTCAGCACGATGTCGAGCGTCTCGCTGTCGGCCCGCATGTCGAGTTTCGACCCGTTCGGAAAGACGATGGCCCCCTCCTCGGCGGTGAAGACGACCTCCATCTTGTGGCTCCAATGCTTGGCAAGCTGTTGGAGATAGCGGCTGGCCGACAGGGTCGGGACACGCGCGACGGAGATGCTCATTTCAGCCGCTCCACCTTCTGGGCGAGTTCGTCGATCATCGCCGCGACCTCGTGAACCATCTCCGGCGGGGCGTCGCCGCCGCCGAAGCGATCGACGACGGCCATTTTCAATCCGCTCATCGCCCGGCGGATGGGGGCGGCATCGGTGCGTTGCCGGTGTTCGCCCAGCGCCTGGAGCCGCGCGATCAGCATCGCGACCTGATCGGCATGGTCGGCCAGATGCGCCCGCCCGGCGTCGGTGGCGGCGAAACGCTTCTTGGCGCCTTCCGACCGCTGTTCCTCGATAAACCCCATTTCATCGAGCAGCGTGATCGTCGGATAGATCACGCCTGGGCTGGGCGCATAGGCGCCGCCGGTCATCGCCTCGATCTCGCGGATCAGGTCATAGCCGTGACGCGGTTCGTCGGCGATCAGCTTGAGGAGGACGAGTCGAAGCTCGCCGCCGTCGAACATGCGTCGGCCACGCCCGCCGCCGCGCGGACGGTGCCCGCCGTCGCGCATCCGTTCGACCTCATGCGCGAAGCGCTCGACATCCAGTTCGGGGCCGAAGCCATGGCCGGCGCCACGGCGATGATGGCGGTCGGTGCCGCAGTGAGAAAAACGAAACATCCGACTTGTCCTTTGATCACGTTCGATATCACTAAGATATATCGCATTAATACCTCGTCAAGATGCTTCACGATATATCGTAGATAGCAGGATGACGATCCGACGCACTATGCCTACATGGCGGTCATGGCCGATCTGTTTGCGGGGATGGACCCTGCCCCCCATGCCGCGACCCAGCCTCTTGCGGACGCACCGCTCGCCGACCGACTGCGGCCCGAGCGGCTGGAGGAGGTCGTGGGACAGGATCACTTGACGGGGCCGGAGGGCGCGATCGGGCGGATGGTGGCGGCGGGCCGGCTGTCCTCCATGATCCTTTGGGGCCCGCCGGGGACGGGCAAGACGACCATTGCGCGTTTGCTGGCGGCGGCGGTCGGCCTGCGCTTCGCCGCGATCTCGGCGGTGTTCTCCGGCGTCGCCGATCTGAAGAAGGTCTTCGCCGAGGCACGCGATCATGCGCGGGCGGGACAACGTACGCTGTTGTTCGTGGACGAGATCCACCGCTTCAACCGCGCGCAGCAGGACGGCTTTCTACCCTTTGTCGAGGACGGCACCGTCACGCTGGTCGGCGCGACGACGGAAAATCCGTCCTTCGAGCTCAACGCCGCGCTGCTCAGTCGTGCGCAGGTGCTGATCCTCCATAGACTGGGGCAGACGGCACTCGATCAGTTGTTGACACGCGCCGAGGCGGACATGGAACGCTCCCTCCCCCTGCTACCGGCGGCGCGCGACGCCCTGATCGCCAGCGCAGACGGCGATGGCCGCTTCCTGCTCAATCAGGCGGAAACGCTGTTCTCGGTAAACCTGCCCGAGCCGCTAGACGCCGCTGGCCTGTCCGCGTTGCTGCAACGTCGCGTCGCAGTGTACGACAAGGACCGCGAGGGGCATTACAATCTCATCTCCGCGCTGCACAAATCGATCCGGGGTTCGGACCCGCAGGCGGCGCTCTACTATCTCGCCCGGATGCTGACCGCAGGCGAGGAACCGCTTTATGTGCTGCGCCGACTGACGCGCACGGCGATCGAGGATATCGGGCTGGCCGATCCGCAGGCATTGAGCCAGTGCCTGGCGGCCAAAGAGGCCTATGACTTCCTTGGCTCGCCCGAGGGCGAACTGGCCATTGTCCAGGCGTGCCTCTATCTGGCGACCGCGCCCAAATCGAACGCCGCCTATATGGCTCAGAAGCGGGCATGGCGAACGGCCAGGGACACCGGGTCGCTGATGCCCCCGGCCAATATCCTGAATGCCCCGACCAAGCTGATGAAGCAGATCGGCTATGGGGCGAATTACCAATATGATCATGATGCCGATGGCGGCTTCTCCGGCGCCAATTACTGGCCCGACGAACTGCCGCCCCAGGGCTTCTACGAACCGTCAGGCCGGGGGCTGGAGAAGCGGATCGCCGAGCGCATGGCGTGGTGGGACGAGCGTCGGCGTGCGATCCGGGACGCGGAGCGCGATGACGATCGAAGCTGACCGCTTCACCGGCTTCGTCGCCATCGACTGGTCGGGCGCGCATGGCGGGGCGCACAAGGGCATCCGCATGGCGCTGTGCCGGCAAGGCGGTGAGGCCCCGACGCTGGTCGCGCCGCCGGGCCGGAATTGGTCACGCGCGGACGTGGCGCGTTGGCTGCTCGACCGGGCCGATGAGCCGCTGCTGATCGGCTTCGATTTCAGCTTTTCCGCCCCCTTTGTCGAGCGTGGCGCGCATCTGCCCGGCGATCACCCCACGCCCGACGCGCGTGCCCTGTGGGCCTTTGTCGAGCGCAGCTGCGACGATCCCGATCTGGGGGCGCGCAGTTTTCTGGAGGCGCGGCGCGGACGGCACTTTTATTTCGGCGCGGCCGACGGACGCAAGGCCGACTTCCTGCACTGGCGCCGGTGCGAGGTCGCGGGTGACGGCGCGCGCAAGCCATCGACCGTCTATGACGCGATCGGCGCCTCGCAGGTCGCCAAGGCGAGCTTCGCGGGCATGCGGTTGCTCCACCGGCTGGATGGCCGGGTCGCGATCTGGCCGTTCGATCCGGTCCCGCGCGCGGGCGCGGTGGTGGTGGAAATCTATACCACGATCGCCGCGCGCGATGCCGGGCGCCCGCGCGGACGCAGCAAGATGCGCAGCCCGGAGGCGCTGGACGCCGCGCTGTCGCAGTTGGGCAGCGCGCCGCATGTGCCCTTGCCTGTCTATGACGACCACAGCACCGACGCGATCCTGACCGCCGCCTGGCTGCGCACGGTCGCGACGCGGGACGACTTCTGGCATCCGGCGGGGCTGACGCCGGAAATCGCGCAAACGGAGGGCTGGACCTTCGGCGTGTCTTGACGCTAGGGGGATCGGCAACGCCGGATTAGCACAGCGGTAGTGCAGCGGTTTTGTAAACCGAAGGTCGGGGGTTCGATCCCCTCATCCGGCACCATTTCCATTCTTGATCCAGGTGGCACCAATCGCCGCGCGCCGCGTTTCAGTGGCGGAATGATCAAGGTCGCCAGCTACAATATCCGCAAAGGGGTCGGCGCCGATCGGCGGCGCAATCCCGACCGTATCCTGGATGTGCTGCGTGAGGTCGATGCCGATGTCATCGCCCTGCAGGAAGCCGATCGCCGCTTCGGCGAGCGCGAGGGCGTGTTGCCGCTGCACCTGATCGAGGATCACAGCGACTGGAAACCGATCATCTACGGCATGAAGGCGCGCTCACTCGGCTGGCATGGCAATACGCTGCTGGTGCGCAAATCGACCCGCGTGGTCGATTTCGAGGTCATCCACCTTCCCTCGCTGGAGCCGCGCGGTGCAGTCATGGCCGATCTCAGCACGGATGCGGGGATGCTGCGCGTCGTGGGCATGCATCTCGACCTGTCGGGGCTATGGCGGCGGCGGCAGGCGGGCGCGATCCTGTCGCATCTTTCCGCCTGCGTCGATCGCCAGCCGACCGTGATGATGGGCGACCTGAACGAATGGACGCGCGGTGCGGGCTGTTTGCGCGATTTCGCCCGCGACTTCACCTTTGCCGAGACCGGCCCCAGCTTTCACGCGCGCCGCCCGATCGGACGGCTGGACCGGATCATGGTCTCGTCCGACCTGCGGATATTGGACTGCGGCGTCCATGCCACCGCCGTGTCGCGCAAGGCGTCCGACCATCTGCCCATCTGGGCGGCGGTCGGGCCGCGCTGATGCGCGAAAAGGAACTGCGGCTGGCGTTGGTCTGCTATGGCGGGATCAGCCTGGCCGTCTATATGCACGGCATCACCAAGGAGATCTGGCGGGTCGTCCGGGCGAGCCGCGCCTCGCATGAGGGGGATGCGCCGGCGTCCGCCGTCGATGCGGTCTATCACGATCTGCTGGAGGAGATGGCGACACGCGGCAACGTCCGCGTTCGGGTGCTGGCCGACATCATCGCTGGCGCCAGTGCGGGCGGGATCAACGGCATCTTCCTGGGCCAGGCGCTCTCGACCGGGCAATCGCTCGATCCGCTGACCGATTTGTGGCTGGAGGCGGCCGATATCGAATCGCTGATCGCGCCGGAAGCGGCGCCCACCTCCCGCTTTTCCAAGGTGTGGGCGACGCCCATCGCGTGGATGGCGGCGGGGCGCAGCGGCGAGAAGGTCGCGCTCGACGAGGATACGCGCGAGGAGGTTCGCCGGAAGGTCGGGCACCTCGTCCGATCGCGCTGGTTCGAGCCGCCCTTTGCCGGCGATGCATTCACCGGGCGGCTGCTCGATGCGTTCGACCGCATGGCGGCCGCGCCGGCCGGTCGCCGTCTGCTCCCGCCAGGACAGCCACTCGACCTGTTCGTCACGGTCACGGACTTCACCGGCCAGCCACAACGCCTGCGGCTTCATTCTCCGGGCGAGGTTGTGGAGACCGAACATCGCATGGTGGTCGATTTCACCGACAGCGGCGATGGGCAATTGGCGGCGGTACCCGAACTGGTCTTCGCCGCCCGCGCGACGTCCAGTTTTCCCGGCGCCTTTCCGCCCTTCACGGTCGGCGAACTCGACCGTGTATTGGAAACCCGCGACGAGACATGGAGCGGGCGCGACGCGTTTCTGCGCCGCGTGCTGCCCCGGCATCATGCGGCGGGCGCGGCGGACAAGGCGGTGCTGATCGACGGATCGGTGCTGGTCAACGCGCCCTTCCGCCCCGCCATCGATGCGCTGGGACGGCGGCCCGCCCGGCGGCAGATCGACCGCCGTTTCGTCTATATCGATCCCTTCCCCGGCATGCATTTCCGCTTGCCCGGCGGCGGCGGCCATCCCGGCTTCTTCCAGACGATCATCGGCGCGGTCAGCGAACTGCCCCGCCAACAGCCGATCCGCGACAATCTGGAGGCGATCGCGGCGCGCTCCGGCCGGATCGATCGGATGCAGGCGATCGTCGCCGCCATCCGCGAGGAGGTGGAGCAGGAGATCGAGCAGCTGTTCGGCGGCACCTTCTTCCTCGATCGGCCGACGGCGGCGCGGCTGGCGTCGTGGCGCGTGCGCGCGCAGGCGGCTGCGGCGGCCAAGGCGGGGTATAGCTATGCCGCCTATGGCCATCTCAAACTGGCGAATGTCATCGACGCGATGGCGATGCTGTTCGCCGAGGCGGTCGGTGACGATGCCCAGCAGCGGCGTACCCGTCTGCGCGCGATGATCGAACGCACCGTCGCCACACGCAGCCAGGAGGGTGACGCCATCACCTTCACCGGCGGCTCCAGCGTCGGCGCGCGCGACTTTCTGCGTGGCTTCGACCTGGGCTATCGTATCCGCCGCCTGCGGCACCTCGCCCGGCGGCTGACCGAGCTGGAGGCCGATCATAGCGAGGCCGAGCTGACGCCGATCCGCGATGCGCTGTACGAATCTCTGGCGACATTCCTGCAACTCCAGCACGGCAGCGCCCATGTCGATCTGGCCGACGACATCCGGGCGGCACGGGATGACGGGTCGGTACTGCTGGACCGGCTGGAGGCGCGGCTCGATCTCGTGAAGCTAGACGGGGAAACCGACGCCCGGCTGGCGGCGGCGCTGGCGGGGCTTCCGCGTGCCGCGCGGCGGACCTTGCTTTTGACCTATCTCGGTTTTCCGTACTTCGATGTCGCGACCCTGCCGCTGCTTCAGGGCGAGGGGCTGGACGAGTTCGACCCGATCAAGGTCGACCGCATCGCCCCCGACGACGCCACAGCCATTCGCGCCGGCGGTGCCGAGGCGACGCTGAAGGGTATCCAGTTCCTGACCTTCGGGGCCTTCTTCAGTCGCAGCTACCGCGAGAACGACTATCTCTGGGGCCGGCTGCACGGCGCGGAGCGGATGATCGACATCACGATCTCCACCCTGCCCGCGACCATCCGCCTGAAGCCTGGGCGTGTCGCGGCATTCAAGCGCCGTGCGTTCCTGGCGATCCTCGATGAGGAGGAACACCGGCTGACCGCGATCGCGCCACTAATCGCCTCGCTTCGCCGCGAGATCGGCTGAAGGCTGGTCATGCCCGACCAACATGGCTAGACCGCCCCCGGCAAGCGATGTCCGGCCGTCCACGGGGGCGGGTCGCCGGGTGGATGATGCGGAGAAGCCCATGCAGTTCCTGAAAATGCTGTTCTGGTGCCTGCTGGCGTTTCTGGCGGCGGCCTTCACGCTGGGCAACTGGACGACCGTGCCGATCCGGCTGGTCGGCGGGCTGGTGGCCGATGTGAACCTGCCCCTCCTTCTTTTCCTGACCTTCCTGTTGGGTCTGATCCCGACCCTGATCTGGCAACATGCGGCGCGCTGGCGGCTTCGCCAGCGCCTGAACGCGACCGAACGTGCCTTGACCGCCGCGACCGCCGACGCAGGGGGCTACGCCCCGATGGTCGCCGAACCGGCGCCTCTTTCCGCCACCCAGCCGACGGTCTGAACCGATGAGCAATCGCATTTATGTCGCGATCGACACCCCCGATCTGGCGCGCGCGCAAGCGATGGCGCAAAAGGTCCGCCACCATGTCGGCGGCCTGAAACTGGGTCTGGAGTTCTTCTGCGCGCATGGGGCGGCGGGCGTGCGTGAGATGGCGCATATCGGCCTGCCCATCTTCCTCGATCTGAAGCTGCACGACATTCCCAACACCGTCGCCAAGGCGGTGCAGTCGCTCAGTCCGCTCGCCCCGGCGATCCTGACCGTCCACGCGAGCGGCGGCCGCGCCATGCTGGAAGACGCCAAGGCGGCGGCCCCGACGGGTACGAAGGTCGTCGCGGTCACCATGCTGACCAGTCTCGACGCTTCCGACCTGGCGGATACCGGCGTCGTCGGCGCGCCCGGCGATCATGTCCGCCGGCTGGCCGATCTGGCCGCCGAGGCGGGGGTGGACGGTATCGTGTGTTCGGGCGAGGAGGTAGCGGCGGTCCGCAAGGCATGGCCCAAGGGCTTTTTCGTCGTACCCGGCGTGCGTCCGGCGGACGGCGTCGTCGGTGACCAGAAGCGCGTGGTGACGCCGCGTGCGGCCATCGATGCGGGCGCCTCGATCCTGGTCATCGGCCGTCCGATCACCCAGGCCGAGGATCCGGATGCGGCCGCCCGCGCGATCGCGAAGACACTCTGAGCCCCCCGTTCCGAGCTCCCGTTTTTCGACTCCTCCCATTCGGGAACGCCCATGCCCACCACGGCCAAGATCTGCGGACTGACGACGCCCGCCACCCTCGACGCTGCGCTAGGCGGCGGCGCGAGCCATGTCGGCTTCGTTTTCTTTCCCGCCTCGCCCCGTCACCTGACCTTCGATGCGGCGGCGGGCTTGGCGAGCCGCGTGCCGGACCATGTCCGCCGGGTCGGCGTCTTCGTCGATCCCGACGACCAGCTGCTCGAAGCGGCGGTCAAGGCGGGGATGCTCGACGCGATACAGCTTCACCGCACCGCGCCTGCCCGAGTCGCGGGGATCCGGGCGAAGTTCGACCGGGAAGTCTGGGCGGCGGTCGCGATCAAGCTGCGCGGCGATGTCGAGAAGGCGCGCGACTATGCCGGCGCAGCCACGCTGATCCTCTACGACGCCAAGACACCCGATGAGGCGTCGCTGCCCGGCGGCATGGGGTTACGCTTCGACTGGAGCCTGCTCGACGGAGTTCGCCATCCGCTGCGCTGGGCGCTGTCGGGCGGTCTCGACGCCGACAATGTGGGCGAGGCGATCCGTCGCACCGGGGCGCCGCTGGTCGATGTCTCTTCCGGCGTCGAGCGCGCACCGGGCGTCAAGGATATGGACAAGATCGCAGGCTTCCTTAAAGCCGTTGCGACAAATCAGTGACAGGATCGTTTGCAGGGGTCGCCTCTGCAAATGCCCAAGGGAAGTGACATGAACGCCCCCAATTCCTTCCGCGCCCAGCCTGACGAACGCGGCCATTTCGGTGATTATGGCGGCCGCTACGTCGCCGAGACGCTGATGCCGCTCATCCTCGATCTGGAACGCGAATATCGCGCCGCGCAGGTCGACCAGGCGTTCAAGGCCGAGTTCGACGGGCTGATGACCCATTATGTCGGTCGCCCCAGCCCGATGTATTTCGCCGAACGGTTGACCGCGATGCTTCGCGAGAATGCGCCCGAGGGCAAGGGCCCCAAGGTCTATTTCAAGCGTGAGGAGCTGAACCACACCGGCGCGCACAAGATCAACAACTGCATCGGTCAGATCCTGCTCGCCAAGCGGATGGGCAAG